>JBAMLQ010000049.1:0-5481 GCA_039793505.1 Candidatus Micrarchaeia archaeon | reverse complement strand
CGGGAAAGAGAAAGGGGGCGCTTCTCACGGCTACGATCTCTTGGGAAACATAGCAATAATAGATGCTGAGCCCAAGCTTGCAAAGAAGATTGCTGAGCTGATAACCCATATAAATAAAAATGTCAAGACAGTGCTCAGAAAAGCGGGTGCAGTTGAAGGAATATACAGAAAAAGGGCTTACAGATACGTACTCGGAAAGAAGAATTTTGTAGCACATTATAAGGAAAACGGCTGTATTTTCGAATTCGATGTCAGGAAGGTATTTTTTTCGCCTAGGCTTGCATACGAAAGGCAAAGAATCGCCAAGCAAGTAAAAGAAGGCGAGAATGTAGTTGTCATGTTTGCAGGCGTAGGGCCTTTTGCCATTGAGATTGCAAAGAAGGTTCCTTCATCAAAAGTTGTGGCTATTGAACTAAATAGGCACGGTTACAAATACATGCTTAAAAATATTAAGTTAAATAAGGCAAGTAATGTGATACCCATATTGGGGGATGTTTCAAAAGTTTCAAAAAAATTCAAGGGTTTTGCAGATAGGATAGTAATGCCGCTTCCAAAAGAAGCCAATAATTTCCTTGATTCTGTATTGGTCGTGGCAAAAAAGAAAGCTATAGTTCACTACTACAGATTTACCAGTAGGGATTCCGGATTCAGCAGGGTGGAAAAGGAGATAAATGATTTTTTTAAAGGCAAAGCAAGAGTAAAAATAGTCAATGAAAGGCTTGTAAGGCCATACTCTTCCAAGGAGGTAGAAGTTGTTATAGATTTTACCATAGAAAAATAAATGTGATTAGATGAGGGCGCAGAGTGCTATAGAATTCCTAAGCACATATGCCTGGGCGTTTATCATAGTGGCTCTCTTCATTGCTACAATAACCCTGTTGGTAACGATAAAAAATCCACAGGAATACTCCCCTTCCTCTTGCTATATAACTCCGGAGCTTCTTTGCTCCCAGTCTGTTTTCTATACAAACATGACAGCATCAACCTTTGGAATAGTGTTTTCAAATAATCTCGGCACACCGCTCTATCTTCCAAACAACGCATTTACTGTCTACTTGCCATACACAAGCTATTCTTATACCGGAACGTGCCTGCCATCTAGCCTTCCTAAAGGCGGTACCGCCACATGCATGGCGAAGATAAAAAATGCTTACTCAATCGGTGTGCAGATCAACCCGTATTTCAAGATACAGTATTCTGTATGTTCAGGCAAAAGCTGCCAGACTTTTAATACCACCGGAACCTCCTCTGATATCGTATTTTATTCTAAGTCTATATTTAGCAATCTTTTACTTCTTACCAGCACCGGCACAGGCAACGTTATACTTAACGGTGTAGTATATCCAAGCAATTCAGTTGTGCCGTTGATAAACAACATTAAATACAATATATATGCGCAGCCGCCAAATGGTTATACCTTTAACAGCTGGATACCTTCGAACGCTGTCCTTGGAAGCACGGCATTGCAGTCTACAACAGTCTATTTGACGCAAAACGGTTCTGTAGAAGCAGCATTCACGCCATCTTAGCGAAAAGAGAATTTATCAAGAAGCTTGCTCGCAAGAGTTAAAAATCTTTTCAATTAAAATATTATTACATTCGCGTGTTCTTTATGGCAAAGAAAGAACTAGAGAATAAACTGATAGCTGCAATAAGAGTCAGAGGCAGAGTCAATGTAAGAGAGAGCATAAGCACTACGCTAGAAAGGCTGAATCTTAAGCGCGTAAACAATCTCTCGCTCATAAGAGGGAGCAAATCAAGCATAGGCATGCTACAAAAATGCAATGACTACATAACCTATGGCGAGATAAGCAAAGACGTACTTAGAAAGGTCCTTGAGAAGAGCGGCATGAATATAGAAGAAGACTCGCTAGAAAATCTATTTAACGGCTCAAAGACCCCAAAAGAACTCGGCATAAAAATGCCTATCCGCATGAGGCCTCCGAAGCACGGCTATGAAAGCACGAAAAGAAGCTTTACAGTTGGAGGCTCGCTTGGTTACAGGGCTGAAAAAATAAACGATCTCATAAAGAGGATGATCTAATGGTAGTGAGGCACGAAAAGAGAAACAGGAAATATCATGGCACCAGAAGCTGGGGCGCTGGCAACATAAAAAATAACAGAGGGGCTGGCGACAGGGGTGGAGTGGGCAGAGGCGGAAGGAAGCACAAGTTTACCTACCTTGTCGTTTATGAAAAAGAGAGCTTAGGCAAAAGGGGCTTCAATCCATGGAAAAGAAAAGAGCTTAAAGAGATAAGCCTTGAGGGGATAAACAAGCTTGCTCGCAAGCTCAATGAAGAGAAGCCAACGATAGAGCTAAGGGGATACAAGGTCCTTAGCAATGGAAATCTGGAGAGGCCGGTTATAATAAAGGCCGATGCTTTTTCTAAAAAAGCTTTTGAAAAGATAAAAAATGCGGGCGGCGAAGCGCTTATTGCCAAGCAAAATGCATAAGCATTTAATATTTAACAGGAGTCAAAAATAATAGATCCAAATAGATTTTTATGGAGAGCCTAAAGATTGCATACTATACAGACACATACCTCCCAGCTGTAGACGGTGTGGTAACATCAATGCTCAACTTCAAGAAAGAGCTTGAGAGAAGGGGGCATGAGGTCTATATAATTGCAAGCGGCGACGTGGCTTCAAGAAAAAAATATTCCAACGAGCATGTTTACATAATGCCGGGGCTCAGCTTTAAGCCATATCCACAATACAAGCTCGCATTCTTTCCATATCATACTGCACTCATTATCCAAAAAGAAAAAATCGATCTGCTGCATGCACAAACACCATTCTTCATGGGATTCACGGCTCTTTCGATAGGGAGGATGATAAAGCATCCAGTGATAGGCTCTTTTCATACCTTCATAAACAATAGAAAGCTTCTCGATGAGTACTATCCTAAAAACAAGCTCTTAAAGAAGTTCACCGGAAAATATCTCTGGAAATACACGAAGTTCTTCTATAGAAGTTGCGATGTTACAATAGTCCCTACCAATACCGTAAAAGAGATTCTAAGAAAGGAGAGAGTGACAAATACTGAAGTAGTTCCCAACAGCGTAGATACAGAAAAATTCAATCCAAAGGTAGATGGTGGGGAGATAAGAGAAAGGTTAAACTTGAAGGATCACGTCGTGCTTTATGTTGGGAGGATAAGCAAGGAAAAGAGGCTAGAGGTTATGCTTAAGGCTGCGAAAGTGCTTTCAAGAAAAAGGAATGATATCTCATACCTGATAGTCGGGCATGGGCCTGCGATGGAGCACTACAAAGAAATGGCAAGGAGGTTTGGTCTCTCCGGCAGCGTAATATTTGCGGGGTTTGTACCTGATTCCGAGCTGCCAAAATATTACGCAACTTCAGACATGCTCTGCATGCCTTCCACTTTCGAAACCCAAGGGATTGTCGCCATAGAGGCAATGGCAAGCGGCAAGCCGGTGGTAGGGGCAAAGTATCTTGCCCTAAATGAGCTCATCAAAAACGGCAAGAATGGCGAAAAGTTTCCGGCAGGGAATTACCTTGCATGCGCTAAAAAAATAGAAAAGGTTTTAAATAGTTCTAGCATATATAAGAGAAACGCTGTTGCCCTTGCTAGGGAGTTTTCAGTTTCTAAAGCAACAGATAAATTATTGAATATTTATAATAAAACATTAGAAAAGGCGATTTACTGAAAGTCGAAGAGCCAGCAAGCAAAGAAAATGCGCAAGAAAACCAGGTAGGGAACGCGCCAAAGGATGCCCAAGCACAAGCCCAAGCTCAGCAGGCACCAGAGAAGAAGGGCGAAGAGATAAAAGACCCAAGGCTCGATGCGATAAGAAAAGGCATAGAGGAAGAGAAAAAGAGAAGGTATGGAATAATAGACGAGCTCAAGGTTCTTAGGAAAAAGGTGGGCTTCAAGAAGGCCGAGCAGTCAGCGATACTGAAGCTCCTCGAGACAAACAAGGAGCAGGAAAAAAAGATAGGCTATTTGCTCAGGCTCAAGGAGAAGCTTGAGTTCAAGATTTCAACAGAAGCCTCTACCTTAGATGCTGAGAAAGATCTTATAAGAAAGATAAATGAGGTCAATGAGGAGCTTGACAGGGCCATAAAAAAGAAAAGGCTGGCCAGAAGGGCCGAGCTTCTTAGCAGCGACATCGAGGAGTTGAACAAGCAGATAGAAGAGAAGGAGAAGCTTGTCAAGGAATCAGAGAAGAAACTCGATGAACTATATGACAATCTGAGAGAAATACTTGGAAAGAAAAGAAACAAGCAGAAGGAAAAGAGGTCTCCTCCTAAAGAGCAGAAGATAAGTCTAGCAGACATAGCCGTAATAAAGGAAAAGAAAAATAAAAATGAAAATATCAATGCAAATGGAGATGAAAATAATAATGCTTCAAATGACGAAGAAGCAGTAAATTAAGGTGTTTTTTTGAAATTAAAATTTTTTGGCGCTGCGCACGAAGTAGGGCGCAGCTGTATATTGTTAGAAAGCGGAAATTCAAGGATCCTTCTTGATTGTGGCGTTAAGCTTGGAGAGAAGGAAGAATATCCTGTAATAAGCGACGAGGAATTCAAAAATATAGACGCAATAGTGATAACGCACGCCCATCTTGACCACGTGGCATATCTACCACATGTTTTTTCAACAGGATGGAGCGGATTTGTCTATTCTACAAAGCCGACATTCGAACTCTCAAATGTGCTTATAAGCGATTACATGAGGATCTCGAATCCAAGCAACGTTACGAAGACGGGTTTAGCAAAGATGCAGAAGAGCTTTAGGCTCGTAGAATACCATAAGGAGTTCAAGATAAAGGACTTTGTGCTAAGGTTCATTCCAGCGGGGCACATACTTGGAAGTGCAGCAGTAGAGATAAGCACGGAGGGAAAGAAGATACTTTATACAGGCGACATAAATCTAAGGAAAAGCAGATTGCTCGATGCCGCGCATGTGGAGCACTTGCATATTGATACGCTTATAACAGAGAGCACCTATGGAGGTGACAAGGACATATTCCCATCTGAGCGCGAACAGCTTGGAAAAATGTTGCAGAGCATAAAGGAGACGATATTGAGAGGAGGCAAGGTAATAATACCAAGCTTTGCCGTGGGCAGGGCCCAGGAGGTGCTTTTCATACTTGACGATTATATAAGATCTGGCCTTCTTCCAAAGGTCCCTATATATGTTGACGGCATGATAAACAAAGCAATGCGCATTCACAGGCACAACGTGATATACTGCAGGGATGAGCTTCAAAAGCGCATACTCATGAGCGAAGACGATCCATTCAAGAGCAAAAACTTCTATATTATAGACACAAAGAGGAGCAGGAGCAATGCAATACGCGAAGAGGGCTCTGGTATAATAGTCACAACGAGCGGCATGATGACAGGCGGGCCTGTAATGAGATATGTAGAGAAGCTTGGAGGCAGTGACTTGAACAAGCTTATACTTGTGGGTTATCAGGCAGAAGGCACGCCAGGAAGAAAACTTGCGGATGG
>JBAMLQ010000048.1:0-5562 GCA_039793505.1 Candidatus Micrarchaeia archaeon | reverse complement strand
CCAATAGACAAGATACTTGAGCTTGACAAGGAGTGGCGAGCACTCAAAACTGAGACGCAGAAATTGGAAGAGAAGAGAAACAAAGAGAGCATGGAGATAGCTGAGCTCAAAAAAAGCGGCAAGACAGGAGAAGCAGAGGAGAAGATCAAGGAGCTTTCAATGATCAAAAAGGCGATAGAAGAAAATGCAAAAATGCTTGAAAGCTATGAAAAGGAGCTCAATGAACTTCTTTGGAACATGCCAAACATATTGCATGAGAGCGTGCCATATGGAAAAAGCAGCGAAGACAACGTTGAGATAAAGAGGGTAGGTGAGCCGAAGGCGAGGAAACTGCCTGGCCATGAAGAGATTTTGAAAAAGCTTGAGATGGTAGATCTGGACAACGCCGCAAAAGTTGCAGGCGCCAGATTTTACTACCTCAAAAGCGACATAGCCTTGCTTGAGCTTTCTCTGATAAGGTTTGCAATAGATACGCTTGTTAAAAAAGGCTATACTCTTATTGCACCGCCGCATATGATGAAAAGAGAGTACTATAAAGGAGTAACCGCATTGGGAGATTTTGAGGATGCACTCTATAAGGTAGGCGAATCTAAAGAGGCTATGCAAAACAAAGAGATAGAACATATTGAGGATGAGTTGTTTTTGATAAGCACTTCTGAGCATCCTATTGCTGCAATGCATGCAAATCATGTTTTTTCTGCGAATGAGCTGCCGAAGAAATATGTTGGCTGGAGCCCTTGCTTTAGAAGAGAAGCAGGAGCGCATGGCAAGGATACGAAAGGCATATTCAGAGTGCACCAGTTCTACAAAGTGGAGCAGTTTATATTCAGCAGGCAGGAAGATTCGTGGAAATACCACGAAGAGCTTAGAGAAAATGAAGAGGAGATTTTTAAGGCGCTTGGAATACCCTACAGGATTGTAAATATATGCACAGGAGATATTGGTATAGTTGCTGCCAAAAAATATGATCTTGAAGCATATCTGCCTGTGCAAAATAGATATGGCGAGATGTGCTCATGCTCGAACTGCACCGACTGGCAGAGCTTAAGGCTAGACATAAAATATGATGAAAAGAATGAGAGAAAATATGTCCACACGCTCAATGCAACAGCCGTAGCAACAGAAAGGGCGATTGTAGCAATTATAGAGAACTATGCGAATGAAGACGGAACAATAACAGTTCCCGATGTGCTCGTTCCTTATATGGGCAAAAGGAAGATAGGCTAAGCTGGTTTTTATGAAAAAAGAATATGAAATAATGAAAGAGATAAAGAGGCTGAAGTCAGTTCGAGGCTCTGGCACTGAACTCATTAGCGTTTATATTCCTGCTGGCTTCCAGATAAGCGAAGAGGTAGCGAAGCTTAGGGAAGAGTACAGCCAGTCTTCAAACATAAAATCCAAGACGACAAGGACAAACGTGCTCAGCGCTATAGAAAAGATAATGCAGTACCTCAAGCTTTTCAGAGAAACTCCAAAGAACGGGCTTGTTGTATTCTGCGGCAACATCTCAAACAATCCGGGAAAGGTAGACATTGAGCTCTTTTCGATGGAGCCCCCGCAGCCGCTGAAAGTGAACATTTACCGATGCGATTCGACGTTTCTTCTCGACCCCATAGAGGAGATGGTAGAGGCAAGGGATACATTCGCGCTCCTCGTAATGGATGGAAGGGAGGCTACAATAGCAACCCTCTCCGGATCACATATAAAAGTAGTGAAGAAGCTCAACTCGACAGCACATGCAAAGGTAAGAAAAGGAGGCCAGTCAGCAAGAAGGTATGAAAGGGCTATAGAGGAAAGCATAGAGGATTATTACAAGAGGATCGGCGATGTAGTAAACCAGCTCTTTGAGCAGTACCAGTTCAAGATAAAGGGCCTTATTGTAGGAGGCCCTGGGCCTGCAAAGGAGGGG
This sequence comes from Candidatus Micrarchaeia archaeon, assembly GCA_039793505.1. Lineage (GTDB taxonomy): Archaea > Micrarchaeota > Micrarchaeia > Micrarchaeales > CABMGC01 > JAGDYD01. Next base: position 3,653 of record JBAMLQ010000048.1, on the reverse strand, counting down.
TTTGTAAAGAGCAATGTGCTCAACTACCAGATAAAGATACTTGGCGTTTATGATACGGGCTATACAGACGAATACGGATTGGAGGAGCTTGTCGACAAAGCAAAAGACCTTCTTGAAGAGCAGGAGGCTTCGCAAGAAAGAAGGATTATAGAAAAATTCATCCAAGAAGTTTCGAGAGGAGGGCTTGCAGTTTACGGCTATGAGAACACCAAAAAGGCCCTTGAAGCAAACCAGGTAAGCACGCTCATAATAAACAAGGACCTCGACCTATACAGGGTGAAATATAAATGCAACACGTGTGGCGAAGAATTTGAAAAGCTTGAAGTAGGGGGCCACAGGGAGGAGAAGCACACGTGCGGAGGCACGCTCAGCATAGAAAAGGAAGATGACGCGATAGAAGAGTTAATAGACATAGCCGACAGGCAGGGTGTGGAGACTATATTTGTATCGAGTGAAAGCTCATACGGCAAGGAATTCCTTATGGGCTTTACAGGCATAGGGGCGCTGCTGAGATACAAAAGCTGATTTGCATGCTTAGACGCACCACCATCATTGTGGTTGCCATAGCTTTTGCGTATATGCTCTTCTGGGACATTTACGCATATGCAAGGTACATAAGCTACACATCGACATACTTTGACATAGGCCTTGCAGATTACAACCTCTACTACTACTCTGTGCAGCATGTAAGCCCTATGCAGTTCTTCGTATTCATGAACCACATCTCATTTTTCTTTCCAGTTGTGTTTGCATTCTACAAGCTCTTCGGCAATCCATTCTCCTTCATATGGCTCCAAAATCTCTTCCTTGCCGCAACCATACCTCTTCTTTATTTGATAGGAAAAATAAGGAGTGAGAGGCTCGGCTTGGCCCTTGCTATAGCTTTTGCAATAAACCCTGCATTCTTCGGCTTGGGCGTTTTCGACGCGCATCTTGAAGGCATATTGCCCTTCTTCTACATGCTGAGCATATATTATTACCTCAAGGAGAGCAGGCTTTTCGTCTTGAGCTTCCTGATTCTCCTTGCTATAATAGACACGGGCGCTGCGCTTGCATTTGCACTTGCGCTGGCGCTCCTTGTGGATCAGCTCATTAAAAGAAAGAAGTCGAGCAAAAAGATGCTGGCAATGCTCATTCTGTGCCTGCTTCTGGCAATACTCTTTATATTCGCATACTGGGGCATATCAGCAAACATAAAATCAAATGTGCCTCCGCAGCTAAAGGCAATGAATTTCTTCGGCGAGCAAAAAAACGCAATTGTGGGAACAAGCAACAGAATAGGAATCAGTTCGTTGCTCTGGCTCTTCGGCGCATTCTTCAGCTTTGGCATCACATCCATTTTTGCATTGCTCCAGACTATAATCATGCTCTCGCCATGGCTTGCAGAAGTCTTCATGGTGAAGAATACCCTCTTCATAACACCCTATATGCAATATTTTGCCTATGCAATAGGAGGCCTTGGCGGAACGGCGCTAGGCCTTCACAGGCTGAAAATAGGCGTTAAGAAAGAGAGGATTATAGAGGCAAGCATCTACATTTTTGCAATGCTCTTTGCAGTGCTGTTTATACTTGCATATGGCTTTCCTATTCCTGGAAAAGCGCAAGCCATAAGCATACCTTCAGCAATAGAGAACAGCAGCATAATGGCGCAGGGAAGCATAACGCCGCACCTTTACAACATGCTCTATGTAGAGAATCCGCCTGACGAAAAGCCTCTGTGGTTTGAGCCCCTGAATTATACGACATACTGGTTCAAGCCAAAGTATATTGTATTTGACAGGGAGCTAAACGACTACGGGCCCATGAATTCAAGCTCTTTCAACATATTTGCGTATATGGGCAATAATTATACTCTCTTTATGAGGAACGGCTCTTTAGAGATATATGTGCTAAAGTATAAGCAATCAGGTTAATTCGCTTGCTACAGGGCAGCTCGCCATATATGCCCCGTTGCCATAAATGTAGAGATGATAAGGTGTTACTATAGTCTTGTTGCTTATACTATAGTTCAAGAAGATGCTGGGCTCTGACCTTGCAACGCTTAGGCACTTCTTTGCGCTTACTGTAATTATCTGCACAGGCTTGCCCAGGCCTGTAGAGGAATAGGTGCAGTTTGTAGAGTTAAGGATGAAGAAATCTATCGTTGTCGCATTCCTCGTATAGGCGATTGATTCTATCAATTTAGTGAAGCATGAATATTCTGAAATATACTGGGACTCGTTGTTGTAGAATACTGCCACCGCAACCCTTGGGGCGCTGTGGAAGTTGCCCAAGAAGGTAGAGAAGTGCGTTATAAGGAGGTTTGAGAATGTGACATAAGCGATAGCGAGTATGATAATAATTATCGCTGCAACAACCACATATTCCATCTTGTTGCTTGCTTTTTCTCCCTTTTGCTTGCTTCTCTCATTTATCTCTGACTCTTTCTTATTCTTCTTGCTGCTATTTTTCTCCTCCTTCTTGCCCTCGCGCTTCATGAAGACATCACCTTAATAAGAGCGAGGCGTAGCATGCATTCATCGCGCTTTCATTGCCCATGAACTCGAGGTAAGAGCCGTAGAATGAATAAGGCTTTATCAGGTTTGTATTGCTATTTGTGAGTATTATTACAGGTATATTGGATTGGGCGTAATAATTCATGCATGTGCTCAGGCTTATTGTTTTGTTTGATACTGTGCAGGTATTGTTGCTTATGCTTATCAGCACAGGAGACTTGCCCATCCCAAGGAGGTTTTTGCTTATCATGCTCCCGCACTCGAACTGGTTCAAGGACGTGGTGCCGTTTAATGCAATAACAATATAGTGCGAACCTGCTACGGCTTTGTCGAATGCACTTATAGGCGCAAATGAATTTGCCTCGTATGCAAACAGGTATGTCAAGCCAGCATAGATTAGTATTATAATCCATATTATTGCAAAGAGGATGTGCCAATTCCTTGCAGTATACTTGTTTACTATTATCCTTCTCTTGATCCTGAGGTTCATGTAGATAAGGAATATTATGCCAAAGAATATTACGCCTATAAGCAGGCTTAGGATCATGCTGTAGAGGGGTGCAAGTTCAACATTCGCTGAGTACGGCATAGGTATTACCGTGGCTATGCTCCTTGCAAACGGCCCGTCGATAAGCCTTGCAAGCTCAACAAGGCCAAAAGGTGAAGTATATATCGACTTTGCCTCTTTGTATATCGAAGCAAGAGAGCTCGAGAGCAATGAGAGATTGCTTATCTTGCCGTTTATCTCATTGTTTAAGTTAAGCTCCTCGAGCGATAGGCCCTCTAGTTTTTGGCTCGGATACTGCGTGTTGAGCTCTTCCTTTAGCAAAATAGCTGTGTTGTTCCTAGCAATGGAGAGAAGCCCCAGATAAGTGCTGTTTAGCGAATCATACAAAGAAGTCAGGTTCTTCATGCTTGAAGAGAGAGTTTTGTTATACTGGGTAAGGTTTATCGACATGTAGTTGCTTATGGTGTAGTTTCTCAAGTATGCCAAATTGCTCAATGCATTGGACAGGCTTGAATTGCTTATGTGGCTCAGCACAAGCTCTGACCCGTTGACAATAGAGGAGTAGTTGGCAAGTGTGACATTTAGTATGCTGTTGAGCTGGGCTGTCTTCCTTGCATAAAGGACCGGCGCTATATACTTTTCCTCTGTCA
>JBAMLQ010000047.1:0-5614 GCA_039793505.1 Candidatus Micrarchaeia archaeon | reverse complement strand
CGAAAATGTTGTAATGGTGCCAAAACTTGTCGGCGGGCTTGTCGGGGGCATTGAAAGGAAGATAACGGGAGCTACAGCCATGCTTACAGAATTTTCGCCAAAAGATTCTCCAGGTATAGTGTCACTTTCCGGGGTTATGCCAGGGAAGATAAAGGCTATAGAGCTTGGCGAGGACCAAGGCTTTGTAGCAGAGCATTATGCATTCCTTGCTGCGCAGGATTCGGTCAAATTTACAATACAGACTGTAAGCATCGGCGCTGCATTCTTCGGAGGGGCAGGGCTTATATTGCAGAAATTTGAAGGGCCAGGCGTTGTATTCATACACACTGCTGGCGATTTGATAGAATATGAGCTTGACGGCACCAAAGCGCTTGAAGTAGACCCCGGCCATATAGCGGGCTTTGATTCTACGCTGACATATAAGATGAGATTCGTAGACAACATAAGGACTGCGATGTTCGGAGGCGTTGGGCTCTTCCTAGCAAAATTCTCAGGAAAAGGAAAGGTTGTGCTCCACAGCGTATCGAGGTTCAAATTCTCGTCAGAGATATTCATAAATGGCTACCAGCAGAACAAGAATCTAATAAAAAAGAGCTAAAAAATAAAAAATTACTTGTAGATTGAATGATATTCTGAGCCAGAGTCATCGACTATTGTTATACATTCTCCTTCGCACTCTATTAGGCATGCCTGGCAAAGTATGCATGCATCGCCATTGACCGCCACAGATATGCCTCCACTCCCATTCTCATATTTTTCTGCAAAGTGGTTGTGGCCATCTTTGACGTCTTTCCACTTGTTATATACCTCCTCGTTCACCTTTCCATGCCACTGCTGCTCTGCAGGAGCTGGATCACTATTTACATCACTTGCACTCCTGTCTTTCATCTCATATACTGCTACAGGGCATACATCATGGCAGTGAGCACACCCAGTACATTTTGTCTTGTCTACCCATACCTTCACTAAATCACCATAACTAAGTTTTATTGAAAATATAAATATAAAAATTATGCTGTGGAAACATTAACCTTTTCTGTAAGTATGCTTGGCGTAAAATAATAGGTGCCTATAGTTTCCCATGATGTAGACTGAGCAGAATCATCTCCTACCCTTGTTATATTTTTCATCATCCTTATCATGTTGTCGCTTATCCTTATTCCAATCCCAGAGCCAACTTCTATCTGCTTTATTGCAAAGAGAGGAGAGCCTTTCTCTATGTATATTGCCAAGTCCCTAGGCATCGTTGAAAAGTCGCCGGTAAGATAATTGCTGAACCTTGTATACCAAACGTTTGTCACCAAAATGCCCCTGTCCATGCTACTTATCAGTGCGTCGATGCCTTGCTTTTTTCTGTGCTCCACTACGAGCATATTCGGCTCCGGATTAACAAGCCCGGCATTGCCCGTGCTTTTTGTATTGTACTTTTTAGCTGTTGAATAGTTGTGCAGATATTTTACAAGCTTGCCGTTCTCTACAAACTTCGTTTTTTGGGTTGGATAGCCCTCATCGTCAAAAGGTGAAGAGGCGACGCCTTCAGGAGCCGAGCCGTCATCATAAAGGCTTAGGTCTTTGTTGGCTACATCACCTCCCATCTTGTTTGTAAAAAAGCTTCCAGATTCTACATTTCCCATGCATGCCATTGTGTTTGCCATTGAAAGAAGTGCCCCAGCCGAAGGTCTTGAGTAGATTATGTCATATGTGCCTGCCTTTATTTTTGATTTTGTTTTTATGTACTCTATAAGCTCTGCACTTTTCAAAATCTGCCTAATATCTATTCCACTGAGCCGTTTGCTTGCCACAGTATCTTGTATTGAAAAATCGCCCTTGAATATCCTCATCGAAAGCCTTGCAGCTGTGCTTTTTGCGCTTGCATCTACGCCGTTGCTAGTTGCAAGCTCATTTTCCCACTTGGTAAGATATAGAGTGCCTGCCAAGTTCGAGGCTTTCACCCTGCTTATTAAATCATTTGCAAGCGATGCCACTTCATCGGGCCCGGCATCGGCAATCTTGCTGTCATAGATGTTCTTTGATCTGTATTTAAATTTGCCGCTTGCTATGCCGAAATAATCCTCTTTTGGCTTAGTATTTTCAAGAGCCCTTTTGATGTTCTCTATGCTTGCCCTCACGCTTTGCATTTCGAGCTTCTCTATATTTGTAAATGCAATACGTTTCCCTTTTGTAACATACAAACTTCCCATGGTTCCGTTCTTTTCCACTATCGAATCAACCTTGTAGTTTGCAATCTTGAGATAAATCGAGTTGTAGTTGCGTGCAGATACTACTGCCTCGTCAAATCCCTCTTTCATTACCTCTTTTAATATTTCACTTGCATGCATCATGTCATTACCTTAGCCTTAGCAGTGCAGAAGCCCCGCCCATTGTTACAGGAACACCTTGCATAGGCTCGCCTTTGCCGCAATCTCCAGGAAAGAGCTCAAACTCTTTGCCAACAAGCTCTATTGAACCCCAGAAATCAAAGGTACTTATGTCAAGCTTGTAATTCCTCACCGGCTTGTCGAGCTTGCCGTTCTTAATCAGGTAAGCCTCATTCCCTTGGTAGCGTGCAAAGCTCCTGGTATCATCGATATTCCATTCGGTAAAGCTTTTTATGTATATGCCGTTTCTTGCTTCGCTTATCAACTCTTCAAGGTTGGAATCCCCTTTCTTCAGGTAAGTGTTTGACATCCTTATTATAGGCTCATTTGAATATGAATCGCTCCTTGCTGAGGCGTTGCTTTTCTTCCCAAGCACATAGGCATATTCCCTATTAAGAAGAAGCTCGTTTTGCACGCCCCTCTCTACCAATACTTTCGGCCTTGCCTTAACACCCTCATCGTCATAGAGGAAAAATCCGCTTGAATTTTCTATAGTCGGATCGTCGATGATTGTAACTTCCTCGCTTCCTATTCTCATGCCCAAAGTATCGCTGCTTATGTAGCTCGTACCTGCCTGCGCAGCCTCTCTTCCAAAGACTCTATCAGCCTCGCTTGGATGGCCTATGCTCTCGTGCGCAGCTATGCCTACGATTTCTGGAGAAACCACAATGTTCCTTATCTTTGAGAGCTCGTACTCGCTTAAATCTAAGCCATCGCTTAATACCTTGCGCATCGCAGTTATTTCTTCTGCAATCCTTGAATTTATTTTATCAACTTCGAAAAACTCGTAGCCTCCTGTAAATCCTACTTGCACCATCCTTTGCCTCGACCTACCCTTCTCTCCAACAATAAAGTTTATGTACGCCGAAGCATAAGGAATATTGCTTCTTATCTCCGTGCCTTCAGAATTGGCAAAATAAGACTTTGTCCTCCCAATGCCGCCATAAACGCCCCTGAATTTGACTCCGGCGTTGCCTAGAAGATTGTCTATATCCGAGAGATCGGAGAAAAATCTTTTGTATGAATCTTCTATTTTTATTCTCTCTTTTACTTTATAGTCTGCTTTCTCAGACCTTTCTTTAGACAAGCTTGTAGAATTTCCATCAAAATGCCTGAAGCTAAAAGCCTTGCGTATAGACTCTTTGGTTAAAGTATTTGTAGAATAAGTGTAGAGACTACCTTTTCTTATGAGCCTGACCCTTATGCCAGAGCTTTTCGAAACGCTTGCACCTCCAGGTCTGCCCTGCTCTATAGCATATGAAGTGCCACTATTTTCTTCTCCATATGCTTCTACATAATCGAAACCGCCCTTAATGCCGAGAGAGATTGCATAAGCTGCAATCTCTTCTATCTCGCTCATGTCAGCCAAACAGACTTGCGAGTCCGCCTGCTGCTTCCTCTTCGCTCTTCTTTTCCTCTTCTTGCTTCTTCTCTTCCTTCTTTGCCTCTTGCTTTGGTGCGTTGCCTTGAGGAGCAGCTACTTGTACGTTTTGCGCGTTCTTTATTATCTCTTTTATGTTCACGCCTTTAAGCGACGCTACTACTGCCTTTGCCCTCGCTTCATCTGGCTGCAAGCCAGCAGCCTTTATCACTTCAAGCAAATCCTTTTCGTTTATCTCCTTTCCGGCTGCATCAAGCAAAAGTGCAGCGTATATATATTCCATCTCTTTCACCTCAATTATTCAGCATTACTCTTCATCTTAACGTTTACAGCCTCTGCCACAGCCTTTGCAATCAAAGACTCAACTATTCCTGGCTCATAGATATTTGCAGCCAAGCCAAGTCCTAACGCAGAGAGGTACGCCCTTCTTATAAGTGTGTCTACGTTGTATTCTGTGACATAGCCAACCTCTAATGTAAGATGATATGCCTGAGAGAATGCAATGCTTATATCTCTTGCAAGTGTCTCGCTGTTTATTTCAAGCACATCTTTCGAGAAGAAAAGATTCTCGTAGACCGCGCCGCTCAGGCTAGGCACTGCTTCGAACGGAAGAATATCAAGCATTCTCAGTGCTTTTGATACTGCTGTTGAGATCTTTGAGCCCTTAGGCACGAGAACCTTTGATTTTGAAATTATGACTTTTCCCTTTTGAATTTGCACGTCTATGCCTGCTGCCTTCAAATCTGTGACGCCCTGTCCCGGCGGTATTGTTGTTTCTCCTGCCTCTATCACTATATCATTTGGGGCTATTTGGTTGGGCTTTGCCGCAAGCTTAAGCTTGTTTGATTTTATTTCGTTGTAGACTGTTATTGGGTCCTTGTTGCTCAGCAAGACAACGCTGTTTCCCTTTACAAATTCAGCAAGCTTTGAAAGCTCACTGTTTCCTTCTAAAGCCTTGAGTATTAGGTTTTTTCTTGCAAATACTATTTTTGTGTCCCCCCTGTAAGAGTTCCTTATTTTCTGCACAAGCCTGTCAGGGAGCGCGTCTATGGGCATTATGCCTACTGTCTTGTAGCTCTTTATCTCCTCCTTGAGCTTATTTACAAATTCAATTTTCTCTTTTTTTAGCATAGGCATAAAAATCACTACAATAGCCTGAACGGCTTGCTCATGCTGAGCTTAACATAAACTGACCTTAGGTGGTTTGCACTCACCTTTCTTGAAATGTTGTTGATTACTTCTTTTATGTTCTCAAAAATCTCCTCTGGCCTCATCTCTTCGCTCCCAACCACGCAGTGAACAGTAGGCAGGAACCTTCCTTTGCTTTTTATACTGATGCGCTTTGCTATATTTGAAACAAACTTTTGCAATTCGTCAGCATTGAAAATAGGCTTTGGCATCTTGTTCCTTGGGCCCAGGAACTGACCAAGCTTCTTAGCAATCTCAGGCATCAGGCTGGGCTGTGCAAGCAGCTCATAGTTCAGCAATGAATTGAGCTTTGCCTTGTCGTTTGCTATCGAATCTATCTGCGAACCGTCTATTACCTCTACCCCAAGCTCTCTCGCCTTCGAGATCAGGTTTCTATCAGTTGCAAATATTGCTGCCTTACCAACCTTACCCTTGCTATAAGGCAAAACTATCTCCATGTTGAGCCTGTTGTCCTGCTTTGAAAAGTCGATGCCTTTGAAATTTACGGCAAGCTCAACGCTCTGCCTAAACTTCCTCTTGCCCTTTTCTTCATTCAAGAATTTTGCAAATTCATCAAATTTATCTTCTAGCATGAAAATCCCTCCTGCAAAACTGCAGTGCTTGCGGGAAAACAAGCTTTAAGATATTATACAGATAAACATATAAA
>JBAMLQ010000046.1:0-5749 GCA_039793505.1 Candidatus Micrarchaeia archaeon | reverse complement strand
GTTGAGGTTGAAGATGTGGTTGAGGTTGTGGTTGAGGTTGAAGTGGTTGAGGTTGTGGTTGAGGTTGTAATTGTTGTCGACGTCGTCGGCGGCTGTGCGACCTTTATTATCACTTTGCCGTAGATTGTTGAGGGTATGCCGCTTACATCGTCTGTGTAGTTTATTGCAAGGTAGCCTGTGAAAAGCGATCCTATTAATCCCGAATATAGCACGCCGTTGCTGTAGCACTGCACGTTGAATGACTTGCTTGTGCCTATGGGCATGTAGACCTGGTTAGAAGGAGGATTATACGGTGCCTGCATATTGTTCAATGTCTTGTTCGTATTGCAGCCTATAGCTGTTATATTTATTGGATCATGCAAGCTGTTTCCTATCTGGATTTGTGCAACGCCATCTGTAGAGAAAGAGATCAAAGAGCATGAAAGCCCAGAAGGAAGTGTGCATAAATTTGATACATAAGTGCTAGGATTAAAGAGGCCCAATTCAAATAGTGCAGCAAGCGCAACGCCTATTATCAGTATGGCCCAGCCGTAGGTCATTAGGTATTCCATTGCTGACTGGGCTTTCAGAGAGGCAATAGCTAAGGGCCTTTTCGCCATGTGTTTGCGCCCTTTTAGGCGCTGCCCATTCATTGTGCCCTTTTTCTGCATGCTCTCACAGATACTATTAAAAAAAGAAATAAATACCTTTCTTTTGTTTGAGCCTTGGGGTCCTTAAATTTTACTTCACTATCAAGTCCGAAAAGTCGCGTTGCAATTTTATTAGGTGGCAATAGGCATGAAGATAGAAGTTTTGATCTTTTCATCTATAAACCTGTTTTGCATTTCGGTCTTTCAGATCTTATGGAGCTTTTAACCTCTCAAAATCCTATTTAACCCTTGCTAAAAGATAATGCTTTAAATCTAAAACGTGAAATTTAATCAATGATCGATTTTATTGAGCTCAGGAATTGGAAGACCCATGAGAATACCAAGCTTAGCTTTGCCAAGGGCACAAATGTGCTTATAGGGCAGATGGGCTCCGGGAAAAGTTCAGTGATGGATGCAATCTCATACGCCCTCTTTGGCGTTTTTCCAGCTCTTCAGCACAGGAGGGTAAGCGCATCAGACCTTATAAAGAATATCCCAGAGCAAAAGGAGTTTGCGGAGGTGAGGCTCGGCCTCTCCATAGGGGGCTCTAGCTACATTATAGAAAGGAGGATAGAATTGTCAGGCGGAGCGAGCGCTAGGGTGCTTAAGAATGGCAATATTGAGCAGACGCAGCCACAGAGGGTAAACGAGTATATAGAGAACCTTCTTAAACTAGACTACGACCTTTTTTCTAGGGCGATTTACTCTGAGCAAAACAACCTTGATTATTTTCTCGAGCTGCGAAGCGGCGAGAGGAAAGACACAATAGACGAGCTGCTCGGCCTTGACAAATTTGCGCTTGCAGAAGACAATACGATAAGCCTTATACATAGGATAGAAGACCTTGCGAAGGAGCAGGAAAGTGCTGCAAGCTCATTCGACAAGAAGAAGCTGGAGGAGCAGATAAGCGAGGCTGAGATTGAGATAGGGCGCATAAAAATTGAGGTTGAAAATTTAGAATTCAAGAAAACAGAGCTTCAGGTGAAGGTTGACGAGCTAAACAAGCTTTACAAAGAATTGCAAGAGAAGAATGCAAAGAAGATAAACCTCGAAAAGGAGCTCAAAAGCAGTGAAGCAAGAATTGAGTTCTTGGAGAGAGAGGCGAAAAAGATAGAATCCATGAACCTCTCAAGGGAGAGGCTAGAAGAAAAGATAAACGAAATGTCCGAGAAGCTTAAAAAAATGAACCAGGAAGCAAAGGATCTTGAGGAAAAAGAAAGGTCTAGCAATAGAAATGCAGCGAGGCTTGAAAGCGAGGTTAAAAAGGCAGAGGAGGAGATAAAGGAAAGAGACGTTACACTAGGCAAGATGGGGGGTAAGAAAATAGAAGACTACAACGCAAGGTATGAAGAAGTAGAAAAAGAAGTTGAGAAATTCGAGAAGGAGCTTGCTGCAGCGCGGGCGAAGAAAGAAGAGGTTGAGAAATATATTGAGGATCTGTCAAAGCACATAAGCAAATGCCCTGTCTGTGAAAGGGAGCTGAGCGAAGAACTTAGGCTAAAGCTTCTTGAAGACAAGAAAAAAATAGTAAAAGAAGCAGAGGATAAGATAGATGAATATTCGAAGAAGATTCCCAAATACAAAGAGGTGCTTAAAAATATAAACGCCGAACTCAATTCGTTCCTGCTTGCGGATGAGAAGCTCAAGGGCTTTGCCGGCTTGGATGAGAAACTTGCAAAAGCAAAAGAAGAGCTGAAAAGCGCCAATGAATTAAACGGCATTGCAAGGAAGAAGCTCGAAGAGATAAGAAAGGAGATCGATGCAAGCACAAAGGAGCTCACCAGATTCGAGGAGATGCGAAAGGAGCTAGAGAAGCTTGATTCTTACAAAAAAGAGCTCTCATTATTGAAGGAAGGTATCAAAAAGACGAACGCCGAGCTTGCAGTTCTTGCAAAAGAGGTTAATGACGAGCTTATAGACAAGGCTCAGAAAGAGCTTAACAAAGCTTCATCAGAGCTCAGCTCAACTATTGCAAGCCTTTCGGCATCTAAGAAGGCACTCGCCGACAAAGAGAAGGAGCTGAACGACAAAAAGGATACGCTCAAGCACATAGAAAACCTGATTAAGGATGCAGAGGCAAAGAAGAAAGTTGCTGAGGAGCTTGTGAAGTTCAGGAACGCCCTTTCAGAAACCCAAGGCTTGCTCAGGTCAAAGCTCATAAGTTCGATAAACCACATAATGAGCGAGATATGGCCAGAGCTCTATCCTTATGGCGACTATGTTGACATAAGGCTCGATGCAAGCAAAGACGACTATGTACTTGAAGTAAAAATACTGAAAAACGGGAGTGAGGAGTGGAAGCCTGTTGAGAACATTGCAAGCGGCGGGGAGAGAAGCATAGCGTGCCTTGCGATGCGCGTCGCCTTTGCCCTTGTCCTTGTGCCGAACCTCAAGTGGCTCATACTTGACGAGCCTACCCACAACATAGATGAGCAGGGAATAGCAAAATTCATCAGAGTCTTCAACGAGACGCTGCCAAGAATTGTCGAGCAGATCTTCCTAATAACGCATGATGAGATGTTAAAACAGGCTTCAAGCTCAAAAACTTACTTGCTAAGCAGGGACAAGGCTTCTCATGGTAGTACAATAGTGGAAGAGCTCTAATCCTTATTGACTGCAGATAAGACATAGTTCAGGAATTCCTCTTCTGGCAGCGCTCCTTCAAACGAGACTTCATCATTTATAACAATCTTTGGTACAGCCATCACGCTGTATTGGTTTGCAAGGTCATAGAACTCCATAGCTTCTATCATAACCCCTTTTATTTTGTCATTTTCCATTGCAAACTCGTGGGCGATCCTCACAGCCCTTGGGCAGTATGGGCATGTCGGTGTTACAAAGACCTTTATCTCTACAGGATCCTTTATCTCCTTCAACTTCTCTTTAGTAGTATTGGAGAGCCTTGTGGTTCCCCTCGATGCATCAACTATATCCTCAAGAAGCGCAGCAAACTCATGGCCAGCAGGTATGCCAAAATAGTATATGTTGTAGACTTTCTTTCCCCCTATTATAAGAGCAGGCGTCTTGTCCACTCCAAGGAACTTTGCCTCTTTAGAGTTCTTGTTTATATCGTATACAATAAGCTTTATCTTCGGGCTTGTGTTTGCAAGCTCAGTGAGAAGTTCTATCGTATCTTTGCAGTACTGGCATTTCTCAGGCGAATCAACAAATAGCATAAGATTTACTTCGCTGTCAAGATTCTTCTCGAACAGATCCTTTATGTATTTTACATCCTTTTCATTTAGGAAACCCAATTTACCACCAAGTAGAAGACAGTTGAGATATAATTTGTCTAATAATCTTTATAAGTCTTTTCATAACCGAGTAATAAGGCTTTTATTTTTTAGTCTCTTCCCTCTCCTCTATAGCTTTATAAATTTCTGTAAAATCATGCTCCCTATATAAGCTCTTGAGCTCCTCATGCTCCTTATGTGCAAAATATGCCGATGTCAACAGTGAATATGCAACGAAATTCCAGAATATTATCTCTGCCTCATCAAACATATCCTAATCCTAAGTCTTCCCCCTCATTCTCACTTTTTCTTCCCAATATAGAAGGGCTTGAAACGCCTGTGAAGATTGCTATAACCTCTACCTTGCCTTGGTAGTCGTTGTCTAATCTAGCCCCCCATGTGACATTTGCATTTGGCGAAACAGATTCTGTTAGCTTCGAGCCTATCTCGTTTGCCTCTCCAAGGGTCATATCAGGCCCGCCGGTTATGTGGAGCAATACTCCTGTAGCGCCTTCATAGTTGACATCAAGGAGCTTATTCTTGAGCGTATCCTTGACAACTTCATTAACTCTATCAGGCCCCTGTGCTGTGCCGACGCTTATCATGGAAAGCCCGCCGCCGCTCATTATCGTGCGCACATCAGCAAAATCGAGATTTATCAGGCTTGGTTGTGTTATTGCTTCAGTTATGCCCCTTACTGCTCTTGCAGTAATCTCATCAGCGAGCATGAAAGCCTGCTCGATGGCGAGATTCGGATACAAAGATACAAGCCTCTGGTTGTCTATTACTATTAGAGTGTCGACATTCTGCCTAAGCTTCTCCACACCCTTCCTCGCAACTTCAAACCTTACTTTCTCCAGGGCAAAAGGAAGCGTGACTATGCCTATTACAATAGCTCCATTCTCCTTTGCAATCCTCGCTACAATAGGCGCTGCACCTGTGCCTGTGCCCCCGCCCATGCCTGCGCAGACAAAGAGCATGTTTACATCTTTTAGCAAAAGGTCTATCTCTTCCCTGCTCAGTTCAGCAGCCTTCTCGCCTATATCAGGAAAGCCTCCTGCTCCGAGGCCGTGCGTCAATGAATAGCCGATTGCAAGCTTCTTTATTGATGGGCTGAGCATGTTCAAGTGCTTTGAATCTGTGTTGAATGCATACAAGCTCGCGCCCTTTATATCGAGCGTGCTGAGTCTGTTAACTGTGTTGTTTCCTCCTCCGCCCACCCCAGCAACAGCTATTCTCGGTTTAAAAAGCTCATTCTCATCGATACCCTGCATCGCAGCATTAAGAAGATCTTCCATAACCACACCCAAAGGTAATATTATATCGATAAATAAAATAAAATACTTTTCTGTAGCATGCTGTTAAGCTTGCTAAGGTTTATCTAATTTTTTGCACAAATAAAATTGTGTACAACAAGCAGATTGCAGACTTATTCAATGAGATAGCAGACATGCTTGAGCTTGAGGGTGAAGAAAGGTCTTTCGAGGTCAGAGCATATAGGAAGGCCGCGCTTACCATCTCTACCCTTCAAGAGGATGTCGCTGAGATATACAAAAAGAAGGGCATAGAAGGCCTTCAGGAGCTTCCAGGCATTGGCAAGGGCCTTGCAGATAGGATAAGGCAGTTTATAGAAACGGGCAAGATAAGCAAGTACGAAGAGCTCAAGAAAAAATATCCTATAGACTTCAAAACTCTTTCAAGCATACAGGGTCTGGGTTCGAAGAAAATATACAGGCTTTACAAGGAGCTTGGAGTAAAGAACCTCGATGATTTGAAAAAGGTCCTTGCAGAGCATAAGATAAGCAAGCTAGAAGGCTTCGGGGAGAAGAGCGAGAGCGAGATAGCAAAAGGCATAGCAATGCTTGAAGAGACGAGCAAGCGCATGCT
>JBAMLQ010000045.1:2509-5979 GCA_039793505.1 Candidatus Micrarchaeia archaeon | reverse complement strand
CCCACAAGCTCCAAATACTTTTTGTATTCGTTGCTGTTTTTTGACTTCTTTATTAGCAGCTCGAACAATGCGCTTTGCTGCAAGTCATGCTTCTCGGAGTTTATAATGATATCCCCGCCCACCATGGCATCAGTTTTCTTTTGCGTCTGCATAAACAATCTGCCATGTGTTGTAGCCTGTTTTTATGAGCTTTATGGGCCTATTCTCATCTGGAAGAGTATTTGAAGAAGAGCCATGCCTTCTTATCTTATCAAAAAGCCACATCTTCTCACCTCTTTGACACCATATAATGGCTCTCTATGTGCCTGCTCCTGAGCGCGTTTCTCTTTATAAACCTCTCAAGCGCAAAGCTTCCCTCCTTCTTCGCAGCAACAATATAGCCTATGTCTCCGCTTGTTATCTGCACCTCCACAACGCCATCTATGCCTATAAGCTCGCTTGCAAGCTCTTTTGCATCTCTGTTGGGCTGCGGCTCAATAAAATAAAGTCCATAGTCGCTTGCCCTTATATTTGGTTGCATCTTATTGCTTCTCATGAACCCCACCATAAGCAGCAATGGCAATGGTGGTAGAGTGTGGAATGTGGTTTGGGAGAGCATAGGGGAAGATCAAATTATAAACGCTCATTTTTCCCACCATCACCATTAGTAAATATTTTATTTAAGAATATATAAATATTTATTGGAAATTAATTTATAATATGTTAGGATTTATGTTAATTTTTGATAAAAATTATTTCAATTTTGGGAATTATTATGCCTGCATCGAAGGAAAAGCAAGAATACATAAAGAACGAGCTTAAGTACAAGCTTCTCAGGGAGCTTTACATGAATTCGAGGCTTTCGCTCAGGGAGCTTGCAAAGGCTTCCGGCGTTTCGCACCATATAGTAAAATCAATATTGGAAAAGCTGGAAGAAGAATACAAAATAGTCTACACGCTCGAGCTTGATGAGGAGAAGTTAGGCTTTGCAAAGGGCAAGCTCGTCACCATAAAATTCGGCATAAAGCCTGAGCTCGAGGAGATAAAGTCAATGCTTCTCAACGATCCTTTTGTGCAGGACCTTTATCTTGCAGAGGGGGATTTTGACCTTCTTATCTATGTTGCTGGATTGAACGAAGAAGAATTTAAGATATGGCAATGGAATACAAGAAAAAAATTTGGAAAGTATAGGCCATTATTTAAATCGTCTACAGTAAGCAAAACGTATGTTGGCTTCATGCCTTTAAAAAACAAGGCAATAAGCATAGCGCCGAATCTAACTGAATTCGAGAAGAAGGTGCTTATGATATTGAATGAGAATTCAAGGACCAAGCTATCAGAGATAGCTGCAAAAACAAAGACAAAAGATATAGGAAAGATAATTTATGTAATAAGGAAGATGAGGAGCTTAGGCATAATAAAGAGATTTACGGCCCTTACCCAGAAACCCGGAAAGACTGTAATATCGGCATATGGAGGCATTTTAAGCCCTTTGGAAAACCACAAAGAATATTCATACAGGTTCTTCACTGAAGCAACCAATGAAAAACAAGGCCAGATTGTAAGTGATTATAATTATGTTGCTGATACTGTAGGCTATTTTGATATTTTTTATTTATGTTGTTTTGAGAAAGGAGAAGACCTTGCCCAACGTGGCCCAGAGATGTCCAGAAAGATCTTCGCTGATGAGCAACCAATTATAGAAAAAGCAATGCTCACAGATGTATTGCTTGGCCTTTGGCCTTTCCATTTGGATGACTTCGAGGAATGGAAAAAAAGGTTCAAATTGTAGAAGATATTTTGCCTATAAGACTGCTTTTTATCTTGCCGTGATAGTCATCTTTCAATGAAATACTTTCTCCAGAAAGCTTCAATACAGGGCAATTGCCGCCATCATCTGACAATACAATTATCTTTGCATCTTTTCTTTCATAGAGTCTCATTTTACCACGATTATAATGATTAACAAAACTTTAAAAAGATTATTAATTTTGGGAAGTATTATTGTATATGCCCTTCTATCCTTCTTGTTTATTTTAAGGCAAGGTTGGCAAGGATAATAATATTAATTTGATTTGAGAAAAATGAGTGTGATTCTTTGGAGAGCGTATCTGTAAGGATTGGAGGGGCAAACGGGGATGGAATAGACTCAGCCGGCATGATGCTTGCAAGGATCTTCAAAAAGCTAGGCTACTGGATATTTGCATTTAGGGGCTACCAGTCAGTGATAAGGGGCGGTGTTGTTTGGTACCAGGTAAGACTATCAAACGAGAAGCTTTACACGTATGGAAACGAGATAGACCTTTTGGTAGCTCTTACAAAAGATTCCATAGAAGAGAGTATAGGGCTTGTTAGGGAAGGCGGCTTCCTTCTCTATGATTCAAGCTTGGCTAATGTTGCCACGAAAGATGGTGTAAATGCATTGCCCATTCCCATCACCGAGATTGCAATAAAGGCTGGCGGCTCTATATACAGAAATACAGTTGCAATAGGTGCAATATGCAAGCTTCTTGGCATTGACTCTAATTTAGCAAAAGATATACTTCTCGCTAGGTTCAAGAAGAATCCTGCTGTGCTCGAAAGCAATTCAAAGGCCTTTGATCTTGGCTACGGCTCTTTGGGCGATGAAAGGTTTGGTATAATAAAGCTTCCAAAGCCTGGAAATGCTGGAAAATATCTCCTCAATGGCAATACTGCGCTTGCCATAGGGGCATATGCAGCTGGCTGCAAGTTCTATGCAGCATATCCTATGACTCCAGCAAGCAGCATAATGGAGTGGTTTGCAAAGCACGAGGAGCTCGGCGTGTTTTTCAAGCAGACTGAAGATGAGATAGCTGCAATAAACATGGTAATAGGCGCTTCCAGCGCAGGAGTAAGGGCCATGTGCGGAACAAGCGGAGGGGGATTTTCTCTCATGGTAGAAGCCCTTGGGCTTGCAGGCATGATAGAAGTGCCTATTGTAGTGGTTGAATCACAGAGGACTGGCCCCAGCACAGGCTTGCCGACAAAGACAGAGCAGGGCGATTTGCTCTTCGTAATGCACGCTTCTCAGGGCGATTTTCCAAGGATTGTATTGGCCCCAAGGAGCGTAGAGGAGTGCTTTTATCTTGGAGCCAAAGCTTTCAATCTGGCAGAGAAATATCAGTGCCCTGTAATAGTACTTCTTGACCTCTTCTTGTCTGAGCATATGGAAAGCGTAGATATAGATCCTGGCAAGATAAGCATAGACAGGGGCAAGATACAGAAAGAGCCCATTAAGGATTTCAAGCGCTATCAAATAACAGAAGACGGCATATCGCCAAGGTCTATACCAGGCACGAAGGGCCTTGCGTTCGTGGCAGCGAGCGACGAGCACGATGAGTATGGAAATCTTATAAGCGATGTGCTTGTAGGCTTGCCAAAGTATGCAGAGCTTAGGAAAAAGATGCATGAGAAAAGGCTTAGGAAGCTAGAGACCATGCTGAAAAACAATGATATTGAATTGCCTATGG
>JBAMLQ010000045.1:0-2499 GCA_039793505.1 Candidatus Micrarchaeia archaeon | reverse complement strand
AGCTCTAGAAATTCTTAAGGAACGTGGCATAAATGCTGGTCTTATTGCATTCTCTTACCTCCACCCAATGGATGGCGAGAAAATAAAGAAAATCCTTGAAGGTAAGAAGCTTGTTGATGTTGAATGCAATGCGACTGGCCAATTGGCTAAGCTCATAGCAATGAATACGGGCATAGTAATAAGGGACAAGGTACTTAGATACGACGGCGAAGCGATAACAAGCAAGGAAATAGCTGATGGTGTTGAAAAATATTTTAGAGGTGTTTGAGTGTTTACGCAAAACGATTATAGGTCAAGTATAAAACCGATATTCTGCCCCGGCTGCGGCGACTATGGCGTGCTTGCGGCTCTTACCAAAGCCATGTTGGATTTGCAGCTTGATCCCGACAATACAGTGCTCGTCTCCGGCATAGGCTGCAGCTCGAGCATACCGCATGACTTGAAGGTATATGGAATTCACGGCATACACGGCAGGCTCTTGCCTGTGGCGGAGGGGGTGAAGTTCGCAAACAAGAAGCTCACTGTCATAGGTGCTGGTGGCGATGGCGATGGCTACGGCATAGGACTTAACCATCTTATACATGCGATAAGAAGGAATGTTGACATAACATATATTGTAATGGACAACGAGATCTATGGCTTGACAACGGGCCAGGCATCACCTACAAGCCTTATGGGCCACAAAACAAAGACAAGCCCGTTTGGCGTTATTGAAAGGCCTATAAATCCGATAGCACTTGCGCTTGCTGCAGGCGCTACATATGTGGCAAGGGGCTTCTCCGGAGAGCCAAACCATCTTGCAATGCTCATAGAAAACGGTATAAAGCACAAAGGCTTTGCCCTTATAGACGTGCAGAGCCCGTGCGTGAGCTTCAATGAGCTCAATACATATGAGTGGTTCAGAAAAAGGATATATAAGCTAGAAGAATCAGGCCATGATCCAAGCAGCTTTGCCAAGGCTATGGAGAAGGCAATAGAATTCGACCTTGATAGCAACAAGTTTCCTATAGGGCTCTTCTACGAAAAAGATGGCAGTACATACGAGGAGCTAGATAAGGCGGAGCAACAAGGGGCAATAGCAGATATGCCTTTTCCTACGGGCAGCGACATTTTGAAAGTTCTCGAAGAAGAGAGCTAAGCAAACTTCTGCTCGCTTATTATATCAACCTCCTCTCTTGCAAGCCTGTACTCACTCTCGAAAAAGTCGTATACTTTCTCTTCACCATATTCCTTCTTTGCCTTGCCTATCATCTGCCTAAATAGGGGCAAATAATCGTTTATAATCTGCCTTTTATCGGCATGCAAAATATAGAGGAGCTTGTTCGCTATTATGTTTCTTGCATCGCGCTCCTTCTTTGTAGTGCTCATGAACTTTATTCTTACAGGAAAAGAGTAATTCTTCATCAGGCTTATATTCCCATCATTTGCAAGGGCTATGCCCGCGAGAAGCTCCCTGCTATATCTTAGGTAAGAGTAGTAGTTTGTTCTCCTTGCCTTCTCTTCAAAGAAGCTGGCACGTGCAAGGTACGCATAGGCCTCTCCGACGCTTGACTTTGTCTTGTAGCGGTTTGGTATATTTTCCTCCACCCAGTTTATGAGCATCTCCTGCTCGGTATCTGCATTGTCTATGGCGCGCTTTGCCTGCTCAACATTTCTTGAAAGGAAGATTTTGTCAAGAACCCCGAATATCTCGATTTCCCTGTTTCTTGTGCCCAGGCTCTCGAGCGGATTTTCCTTGCCAGAGATTGCAAATTCAAGGTCGTTTATCGCTCCCCGCAAGTCGCCGCTGCTTCTAGCTGCTATCTCTCTTAGCACACTCTCTTCGATATTTGCATGCTCCTTCTCTGATATTTTCTTTATTACTTTGTAGACCTCATCGCTGCCAAGCTTTTTGAACTCTACCTGCTCCACCTTCCCGCGCAAAAAAGCTATCTTCTTGTCCCAATAGTCGTTTGCTATGAATATTATCGGGTGCCTTGATATACGAAGAAGCTCAGTTATTGCCTGCTCCGCCCCTGCGTCGAACTTGCTAGAAAGCTCGTCTATCTCGTCAAGAAGTATAATGATCTTTCTCTTGAAGAGCCCTTGCGAAGTGCTCGCAGGCAAGAGCAGCTTCTCTAGCTTGGCCTTGTCTCTGTAGTCGCTTGCATTCAGTTCTATAAGCTCGAAGCCGTTGGAATATGCGAGGGCATGCGCAGCTGTCGTTTTGCCTGTGCCTGGTGGACCATAGATCATTATAGGCTTTGTGGGCTTGCCCTGCTGATATGAAAGCGCAAACTGCTCCAGCTTCTCAATTGCACTTCTGTTGCCGGCTATGCCATTTAGCGTATAGGGTGCGTATTTCTCACAAAGCATATTTCTCACAAAACATAGATCCCAATATTATTTGTTGTTTTCAATTTAATATCTTTGCTTTATGAACCTGGCAAATACCTTTTCTTTATCTTAAACGAAATCTTTGCTATAGGTGAACCTTTTCATTTTTATGTTCGGCCATGA
>JBAMLQ010000044.1:0-6112 GCA_039793505.1 Candidatus Micrarchaeia archaeon | reverse complement strand
GTGATTTCTTGCTAGAAGAAGCTTTTTTGTTTCTGCTTTCTTTCATTCTCATCTCGCTTGTATCTGGAAATAACCTGCCTGTCTGCTCAGGCTCAATAATAGGGGGCAAGATAACAAAAAAGAGCACAGGCATATTGATTACAATTCTAGGTTATATATCAGGGCTTGTCCTTGAGGGGGAGATGCTAAGGAAAGGGGTCTATGCAATAATGCCCTCAAAGGCTGATCCCTTTATAATCATAGCACTTACCGTTGCCATATTCGTATTCTTAATAGCACACAAGATGCGCATTCCACAGTCTCTTTCTGTGAACTTTGCCAGCATACTCCTCGGCATAAGCCTTGCTCTTGGCATGAATATAGATTGGAGCTTTGTCTTGTTGATGATTGGCTTCTGGGTTTTTGCCCCGATTGTATCTATAGCGCTGATAAGGCCGCTCATGCACAGATCATACTCCTTCGCAAGAAAGAGGAATATTTGGCATGTTGTAGGCTCTATAAGGCTTACTCTTGTCCTACTCTCCTTCTTCGCGGCTTTTACTCTTGGTGCAAATACTATAGGGCTTCTCTACTCTTCCCTTCCTAGAAGCAATTATTCTTTGCTCGTAGCAATTCTGGCAATAATTTTCGGAAGCACAATGCTGAGCTCTGGCGAGCTAAAGAGGATAGGCAACGAGATACTTTCATTGAGGTATGTAAACGCAATAAACTCGCAGCTTGTTTCCATATTGCTTGTCGAGCTGGCCACGCTGTTTGGCGTTCCCCTTTCAAACAGCCAGACATATATAGCAAGCATATACGGAAGCGGGCTGAGCTACAAAAACAGGATCCTTCTCAAGGGGCCTATAAAGAGCATTGCAATAACATGGATAGGCGGAGCTATGGCGAGCTTCGCGCTCTCATATGTTTTCGCTGCGGCGCTTCTAGCCGTATAGGAGCTCGGCAACAGCGACGCGCGAGGTTTCTTTTGAGACAAAATCGAGCCTGAGCTTTTTTCCATTTTCTATGCCAGAGCACTTCATGAAAAGCTTCGCCAACTTCTCGCTTGTAGCAAAAAGAATCAATTCATTGCCATCAACGCCGAAATCCTTCAAGGCTTTTGAGATGTTCATCTGCCCGCTGACAAGTAAGAGGAGCTCGATTGCCATGGAATTAGAGCGCATGATATTCTCTTCCTTCCTTAAAAGCATGTTGAAGTATGCTGCAAGGAGTCTTTCCCTTACCACCTTGCTGTTCTTGAAAAGCTGCACAAACTCGTTGCCTGATCTGGCATTTGCTTTTTCTGCACATTCGAGCAGTTTCTCCTTGCTCACGCTAGACTTGCAGGCATATGCAACAGGTATTGGGATCTTTTCGCTAGTCAACCCATTACCTTTGAATAGTACCTTCTTCTCATCCTCTTGAACTTCTCCCTGGCAATCCTCTTCATCTTTATCAGAGCTACCTTCCTGTAAGCTTTGCCTATCTTCCTAGCCATAGGATCACCAAAAGAATTTTGCCGAAAAATTATATATAAATTTCTAGAAAAGGCTCTTTTGGCCTCTAGAGCCGCTCAATTCTATGAGCTTCTCTGCAAACTTCTCCACCCTTTCCCTAGAGAATTCATGCTCGTCGCACATGATCCTTATTATCTTTTCCTTGTTTGGCTGCAATGCAGTGAGCTTCTTTACCTCTTCGCTGCCAAGAGTCCTTGTCTCAGGATTTGAAAATATTTTCTCTACCTCAAAAGGATCTACATCGAAGCTCTGGTATTTCTTCTCAACCTCTTCGACAAGCTTTTCCCTGGACTTATATTCTTTCACAAGCTTTAGCGCGGTGACAGGGCCTATGCCTTCTATGCCAGCATTGAAATCTGTTCCTATTAGTATGCCTACCCAAATAAGGTCGTTCAGACTTATCTCGAACTTTTCAAGGAGGTTCTTCAATAATATCCTTTCAGGATTCACTTCTATGTAGACATTTTTTCTTGGAAGCTTTCTCCTGCCTGTAATGGTAAGATTTCTTATAACGACCTCGGAACCAAAGAGAAAGAGGTCATAATCTTGGCTCGCAGCGCCATATGCCAAGCCCTCCTTGACAAGCCTTGCTGCCTGCGCCTCGCCCTCGCTTGGCGCCTGTATATAAGGTATGCCCATTGCATCAAGCAGAGCCTTAGAGCTCTCTACAATTTCTTTGTTTATCCTGCTGCTCGCCATGGCGTGGAGCCTTGCTTCTTCAATAAGCCCCTTCTTCTTTGCTTCCTGCCACTCTTCATACGCCTCTTCCCTCCTGCTTGCCCTTGCTTCTATGGTCCTCTGCTTCAATACAGGAGGCATGCCATCAAAAACGAATACAGGCATTATACCGTTTTCAATAATGCTTATAGTCCTATAGAAGAGGCCGGAAAGGTGGCTTGTTACCCTGCCCTTTGAATCAACAAGAGGCGTGCCGTCAGGCTGCCTTATTATTGAGAGAAACTGATAGATTGTATTGTATGCATCGATTGCAAGCCTCTTTCCATTCAGCTCCTTCAGCTCTATAATTTCCTTAACTTCCCCAACAAGCTTGCTTATGTCTACAGCCAAGCCCTCACTTCTTCTCCTTCTTCTCAGCCGCATCCCAGAGCGTTATGGGCTCATCAGGCTTTAGATGCGCGCTTGGCACATCTTTTTTAGGCTCCAAGAGCTTTATCCCGAGCTCCTTCTCAAGCTTTTTTACTATTTTGTCGCTCGGAAGGGTCTTCTCCTCCTCTATCCTAAGCAGCGTGCTGGCTTTCTCGTTTATGCGCTCGGCAAGCACATTAAGAGGAAGACCCATTTTCTCCCTCGCTTTCCTTATCGCTTCGCCATAGTGCTCTATTACCTCCTCTTCATCCTCTTCATTAGGCTGCGCTGCCTCTCTTCTCTCATCCTTCTGCTTGCTTAGATCCATTTTCTCTATAACCTTCTTTCCCTTTGCACACTCAGCACAGACGTTCATCACTGCGCCCTCCACTTCTACAACATATATTATGCTCGTCTCCTTGCCACAAATCTCGCACTCCATAAAACCACTGGTACAAAGATGCTATTCAAATATAAATATGAAGATATATAAAAATAAGCTGATGCAATGGAGGCAAAAAAGAAACTGAGCAAAAGGACAAGGGCTTATGCAACTGCAATCATTGCTTTTCTAGCCATAACAACCCTTGCTTACCTTTACATTGCGAGCTGGAACGTGCTTGCAAGGTGGCTAGGGGCGATAATAACACTTGCCACAAGCGGCGAGCTTATCATGCTTTTGAATGGCTTCAAAGGAGCATACGGCGCATACATGCTTGGAGGAAAGCATGGTATTAATTTTATTGACAGGCTCTCAAGGCGCAACAAGAATCTTTGGATAGCCTTTGCAGAGTGGGGCCTTACGATGAGCCTTGGCATTTTCTCAATATTCATATTCAGGTATATCAACAAAAAGGTCTTTGCAATTGGCATAATAAGCCTTCTTGCCATGCTCTATTTCGTAATGCCTTATACATATCTCCCGATGAGCTTTCTCAATATACCACAAGTTACAGGCAAGATGAATGAGGCTATGGCAAACAGCACAGTTTCGACGCCGAACTATTACTATACAGGCATACTTTATGCAGCAACACTCCTTGGAGGATTTGCAACCCTTGCAGCGGGCTCTATAATCTACAACGGTGCATACATATTGGTATCTACGATTTCTTTTGCCTCAACTGTAATAGCCGGAAAGCCCAACTACAACATTACAAGCTCGCAGATTCCGGGAGTTGCCCCCATAATTCCTGGCATTACAATGCCCCTCTTTGCAGGCATACTTGCACTTGTCGTTATATTGGTTGTGCACGAATTCTCGCATGGAGTTCTCGCAAGAATAGCAAAGATAAGATTAAAATCTGTAGGGGTGCTTCTCTTTGGCATTGTACCCTTAGGTGCGTATGTTGAGCCTGACGAGAAGGAGATGAAAAAACTAAGCAAAGAAAAGCAGGAAAGGATCTTTGTAGCTGGAATAGCGTCTAACCTTATTGTTGGATTGATTTTCTTCGCAATAATGCTTGCGATGCTTCCTTTCCTGGGCGATGTAATGCACACGTTCGTTGCTGTGGTTGCAACAATACCGGGCTATCCGGCAAACAATGTCATACAGCCAGGCTCGATCATAGAGACCTGGAACAATTATCCTATAGAGAACCTTACGAGCTTCACGGTTGCAGCCGCAAACGATACTCCCTTCTCGACGGTAAGGGTTGAGACAAACAGAGGCTCGTATACATTCAAGACCAACCAGACAGGCAAGATAGGCGTTTATGTTCAACAGAGCTATGCACCAAAAGGCATGCTCGGCTCGGTTGTATACTTTATCTTTACCTTTGTAGGCCTCACATTCCTTCTAAACCTGCTTGTAGGCATAGTCAACCTTCTTCCAATTCCAGGATTTGACGGCTGGCAGATTTACAGGCTGGAGGCAAACAGCAAGCTGATAAGCGCGATTTCTGCAATAGTGATCATAGCGCTCGTGCTGAACATCTTGCCTTGGATTTGGGCATGATTACCAGGGCACCTCCTTGAGCTTCGCCCTGTGGGCAAGCACATTTGTGAGCTTGTGCAGGATGCCTGTCAAAATGAAGAGGAATACTATTCCAAGGATCCCGGGGGCATTGCCGAATGGATATGCGAAGAGAAGCGCGAAGACAAGGAAAAGATACTGGTCAATAATGGGCATATTCGCTCCAGATTTTTTGCCCATTCTTCTCTTTACAAAGCTTCCCAATAGATCTCCAGCATGGGTGCCCAGTGAGAGAGCTATTCCAAGGATTAGCATGTATGGCAGGAATAAAGACTCGATTGCGCCTACTATTATTCCGCTTGCTACGCCGAAGATAAGCCCCCTGATTGTTTTATGGGGCCCAAAGATGGGCTTGCCCTTTATCTTCTTGCCGAAATCGAGAGGCTTGCCGCCTCCAAATATTACCGGGGCTCCGTTTGCTACATATGCAGGCAGTATATATATGATCGGGTAAATGAAGATTAGATAAAGGCTTATTGAACCACCTAGAGCTTTCCTTCAGCAACCTTCTTTGATCCGCCGCCAGAGAAGTGCTCAAGCTTTGACTTTGCAAAATCTATGGCGCTCTTTTCGCCTGAGCTCATGCATACCGCATAATCCTTGCTTCTCACCAAAGCTACGCATTGCCTCCTGCTTGTAAGCTCCTGCGCAAGCGCCCTGAGCAAATCGATTGGCCCATTGAGCTCTACAATATATTCCTCCTTCTCTCCTGCTGAATCGGCAATGGCCTTTGCTGCCAAATCGACAGCGGATTTGTAATCCTTGTAGAGCTTTGCCTGCTTCTCTTTCAGCGCCTCTACACCATTTGCTATTTTCTCCTTCTCAAGATTCAAGAGGGGAGAGAGTTTAGAAAGCTGCGAGTCTTCCATCTCGAAATAGTCTAGGGCCGCTTTTCCAGCAACGAACTCTATTCTCACTACCCCATCATGTATCCTGCTTGACCCTATTATCTTTACAAGCCCAAGCATGTATTCTCTCCCTACCGCATGCAAGCCCCCGCACGCCTCTGCATCTATAAGCTTGCCCTCTTTTGTTGTTATAATGACAATCCTCATCCTCTTTGCTGGAACGCCATGCCCTTGGTAAATAGTAAACCCGAACCTTTTCTCCGCTTCTCCCCTTTCCATCTCCTCTACGCTTACATTTATTCCGTGGAGTATGTACTCGTTTACCCTCTTTTCTATCTTCCTAAGCTCCTCGTCGCTGAGCTTCTCATAATGGGCTATGTCTATGTGGGCCTTGCTGAAGCCTTTGTTTGAGCCCTCTTGCCATGCATGCTTGCCGAGTATTTCCCTGCAAGAGGCACTTATGAGATGCGTAGCTGTATGATGTGCAATGAGCCTCTCCCTCCTTTCCAGATCGACTTTTGCCTCTACAACCAATCCTGGCTTAAGCACGCCTTCAATGCTTTCTTCCATTACATGCACTATAACATCGCCCATTTTCTGCACGTCAACAACACCTATGCCGTTTATCGTGCCTCTGTCAGCTTCCTGCCCACCGCCCTCTGGATAGAATGGTGTTTTGTCAAGCACAACATACTTTTCTTTTGCAA
>JBAMLQ010000043.1:0-6180 GCA_039793505.1 Candidatus Micrarchaeia archaeon | reverse complement strand
AGGAGGGGATTGAACCCTCGGCCTCCTGTTTTCTTGTTCTTGCTTAAGCTTCTTTAGAAGCTTACTTACGAGACAGGCGCTCTGCCACTGAGCTACTGGGGCACATTATATGTTTAAGAACATTTTAGATAAATATAAATATATATGATAGCAAATATTTTTGTCATGGTATGATTGCATGGATGCAGGTGACAACCCAGTAAAAGGCAACCAGCAGGCCCCACAAAACAATGACCAACAGATGCCACCTATAGAGAGCTTCATTCCAGGACAGCAACAGCAACCACAGCAACCGCAACAGCAACCACAGCAACCGCAACAGCCGCAAGCGCAGCAAGCGCAACCCAACCAACAAGCCCAGACAAAGAGAGGATCAAAAAAGGCGTTGTATATTGGTATAGCAACAATTGCACTTGTAATCATAGGTGTGGCTATCATCTTTGAAATGCCGCATCATGTTACTACCACTTCTATTACAACATCCATTCCTGCTACGACGATAAAGCAGCCGACAATGGCGATGATAACCGGCTGCATGAATATAACCCAGCCCGGAACGTATTATCTTAGTAAAGATATAAACGTAAACTTGGCAAGCGGAAGCTGCATAGACATAAAATCGAACAACGTCAGGCTTATAGGCAATTCCAACATATTAAAAGGAAGCGGCCCTTTTGTAGGTGTGCCACCTTTTACCTATGGGATAATGGCAAAAAATGTAGACAATATAACTATCACTGGCTTCAACATAACTCAGTTTTCTTTTGGAATCTACTTTGAGAATGTAAAGGATTCAACAATAAGCAACTGCAATGCGACGAAAAATGTCATGGCAAATATATTTTTAAATGACTCATCATCAAATAAAGTGGAGAATACCTTAGCTTCATTTTCTTCAAGCACTTATGGAAGCATAAATATTGAAGGTGGTGGAGATAATACCTTTTTAAACGATACAGTATATGGCAATGCCCACTATGGGTTCTATGTAAATTCAACCGGGAATAAATTCATAAGGGACACTTTGAACAACAATCCGCAAGATTTCATATGCTATGGAAGTGCCGGCTTCTCTTCATCAAACCTGTTTAGCGATGTGGCTTGCAGGAACAACTTGTATTGCAATTTTGCGTGGTGCTCTGCTTCTAACACACAGCTCAATATGAGTACAATAAGCCTTGGCAGCAATATAACTACATGCGGCTCAATAAACCAGCCTGGAATATATACATTAACCTCCAATATCTCAGGCACACAATACATGAACATGTCTAACCCGACGTCTAAAAAGATGCCGTGCATAAGCTTGAATCAGCCTGATGTAGTTCTCAACTGCAATGGGCACGCAATCGAAAATGCTGGATATGCAATTATTGCGAGCTCGTCTATGAACTATAACCAGACAATAGAGAACTGCGTTCTGAAAAATAACACAGTAGGCTTGTATTTGAATGGAGTATTCTACCCAAAAATCGACAATGTAAAAGTCTTCAACAATACCTATGGCATTTCTATAAACAATTTGAATTCAGGGACTGCATTTAATATAACAGGGAGCGGAAACAGATATGGCGTATTTGTAAATAATACGAACAGCTTTACCTTGAGCAATTTCAGCTTTGTGAATAACAATTATGGCTTGTATGTAAATACTGGAGGGAGCAACATCTATAACAAAGGAACCCTCAATGGAAACAAATACGGCGATCTTTATTGCACCGCCTTATCATACAACGTTTCGCCAAGCATGTTTACTGGGGTAGCTTGCAACCTAACCGATTGTAACTGGGGCGTATCGTGTTCAAGGCACGCCCTTCCGCCGATAAGTGTTTATCCACTCAATAACTGCACCACAATAACTGTCCCGGGCAACTATTCACTAGCAGGCAATATAAAAGCGAAGCCAAACTGCTTCGTAATAAAAACCAGCAATGTAAGCTTGAACTGCAACAATGTGCTCATAGTGGGAAACAATGCAGGCAACGCCTTTATAGTATCTAACGTAAGCAACGTTGCTATTTCAAACTGCAGGGTAAAGAACTTTGGAACAGGCATACTTGCAAGCAACACACAATATTTGACCCTGCAGAACATTGGGATTTCGAATGTCGGATCTGGCATTTTACTAAGCAATTCGAGCTACAGTAAGGTATTAAATGTCAATTTGACGACATTCTATAAGACAGGGTATTTAATAGACAATGTGCTCAGAAGCATCATAAGCAACAACTATGCATACGATGGCACTAATGGCTCAGCTTTTGTAATAAGCAATTCCACAAGTGATTTGATCACATTCAACAATGCAACAAGCAATGCTGGCTATGGTTTCCTTATAGAAAATTCAAACAATAACAATATCTTCAACAACAGCGCCTACTCTAACAAAATAGACTATGCATGCTCTCAAAGCTCATCCGGCATATACGATGAAGTGGGGGGCGTCAACTTTGGAAATACCAAAAACGATTGCCATTGGCTTGTAGAATTAAACAGCCAGAGCCTTGGCTTAACGCCCCTCTCACTAAGCACCTCCTCTACAATAATACTCTCGCAGGACATATTGTATAGATATGGCGACATCTTCTACAATATATATAATACAAAGAGCAGCAGCGCAAATAACACATTGATAAACTGCAACCACCATACAATATATGCCCTGAACGGCGGAACTTTTGCAAATATTGCTAATGCAAGCAATGTAAAGATCGAAAACTGCTATATAAAGAATTTCACATATGCGATAAAAGGAGGCGGCGGAAGCTATTTGCAAGCAATGAACAACACGATAGTAAATTCCAATATAGCAATAACGCAGAGTGGCGGGGCATACCCTAAACTCATTAACAATACGATCTTAAACGCCTCTTATGGGCTGCTTCTTGTAAATACAAATTACGGTACAATCGAAAAGAACAACATAGCCAACACAAACATATCAATACAGCTTACTGGAGGGAGTGGCTACCAGATAAGCAACAACAAGGCCGATTACGGCAACATAGGCTTATACATTGTGAATTCAACAATAGACATTCTCCAAGGAAACTCCTTCTTGAACATGAGCAGGTATGGAGTTATATGCACAGGCCTTGCGACAAATTCGACAAGCCTTAACAAAGACAATGGCAATAATGTCTGCTCTTCAAACTACATGTGTTACTGGCTTACAAATTCTCCTATGTGCAAGGTCTAATGCCAACTATTTTATATTTTTAATATGGATACAAATCAATGCACAGGATAACTATAAAAGAGGTAGTTGATACACTCAAGAACTGCGTAGACCCGGAAGTAGGAATAGATGTAGTGAGCCTTGGCCTTATCTATGGCATAGAAATAGATGAGAAAAATAATATCAAGGTAAAGCTCACCATGACAAGCCCGATGTGCCCGCTTACCAGCGTAATACTCGCTGATGTTCAGCTTAGGCTTGAAAATATCCCGGATGTGGGAGAGGTTGATTTGGAGCTCGTCTGGGACCCGCTGTGGAGCCCGGATATGATGACGCAGGATGTGAAGGCGAAGCTGGGCTATGCTTAGCTACATCTCCGTAAACATAGCGTCTTCGTCTGCCCTTTTGTATTCTATTATCTCGTCTTTGCTGAACCAGATAGGTATTTCTCTCTCTGCATCTTTTTTGTCGCCAGATGCATGCACAAGGTTCCTTGCGGACCTTCCTTGGGAATCGGCAAACGCATAGGAATCGCTTGAAAGGGAGCCGCGTATGGATCCTGGATCCGCGCTCTTCGGCTCTGTGGAGCCCAGAATCTTTCTTACAATGAATATCGCTTCATTGCCCTCTACAACCATTGCCACAACAGGCTTGCCTGTAAGGTAATTCAGAAGGGTGTTTCTCACGCGCATTCCTATCTCAAGGGGGGTCTCTTTTACAATTTTTCCCTCTTTTTCATAAGAGGCTTTTGTCTTTTGGCCAAC
Source organism: Candidatus Micrarchaeia archaeon (assembly GCA_039793505.1). Classification (GTDB taxonomy): domain Archaea; phylum Micrarchaeota; class Micrarchaeia; order Micrarchaeales; family CABMGC01; genus JAGDYD01. The sequence goes on along the minus strand of JBAMLQ010000043.1, from coordinate 2,238 downwards.
TGATTCAAGCCACTCTTTGTCTGCATAGTAGTGCTTCCCTACAAGCTCTTTGCTGGGTTTTATCATCTTTATAGCGACAATCTTAAGTCCCGCCTGTTCGAATCTTTTTATTATCTCTCCTATCAGCGCCCTGTATACGCCATCCGGCTTTATCAACACAAGAGTTCTTTCCATAAAATCCCCGCTAACTTTAAATTAAGAGAAGTTATATAGTTATAGGAGAAAAAATTTATAATACATCCTTTTGGTGCTTGTTATGATAAGGCAGCCTATAATAGTGGTAATGGGCCATGTAGACCACGGCAAGACGACTCTTCTTGACAAGATAAGGAATACAGCCATAGCGAACAGGGAAGCAGGAGGCATCACCCAGCACATAGGGGCAAGCGAGGTGCCGATAGAGGTAATAAACAAGATATGCAAAAAAATCCTCTCCACATTCAAGGCAAAGATAACAATACCTGGCCTTCTCTTCATTGATACGCCGGGGCACGAGGCTTTCACAAACCTCAGGAAGAGGGGAGGCAGCGTTGCCGATCTTGCAATACTGGTTGTCGATGTTACCAAGAACTTTGAGCCCCAGACGTATGAGGCGATCGAGATACTCAGGCAGTACAAGACGCCTTTCATTATTGCGGCAAACAAGATAGACCTTATAACAGGATGGCATGCAAACCCGAACGAAAGCTTTACAGAAACTATAGCAAAACAGCAGCAAAATGTTGCGAATGAGCTAGAGAACAGGATATACGAGATTATAGGCAAGCTTAGCGAGCTGGGCTTCAACAGCGAGAGGTTTGACAGGGTGAAAGATTTCCAGAGGGAAGTTGTTATAATTCCTGTGAGCGCAAAAACAGGCGAGGGCATACCAGAGCTGTTGCTATATGCGGCTGGCCTTTCGCAAAAGTTTCTTGAGGCAAGGCTCAATATAGAGGTCAACGGCCCCGGAAAGGGCAGCATCATAGAGAAGAAGGAGGAGAAGGGGCTTGGAACAACGATAGACGTGGTTCTTTACAACGGCACGCTAAAGGTAAATGACAACATAGCGTTTGCAACAAGCACGGGCATAGGCATATCCAAGATAAAGGCGCTGCTCAAGCCGAAGCCCCTTCAAGAGCTTAGAGAGAGTTCAAGCAAATTCTATTATGTAGAGAGCGTAAGCGCTGCATGCGGAGTAAAGATAAGTGGCACGAACCTTGAAGACGCGCTTCCCGGCTCGCTCGTCATCTCTACAGATTACCCAAATTACGAAAACGAGATAAAGGCCGAGATAGCAGACTTGTTCGCGACAGAGAGAAAGGGGGTTGTATTGAAAGCTGATAGCATAGGCACGCTCGAAGCAGTATCAAAGCTTCTCTCCGGCATAGGAGTAAGCATCAGCAAAAAGGGGCTCGGAAATGTGACAAAGAGGGATGTGCTCGATGCATACGCCATGCGTGCCTTAGACCCATATAGCGCTGTTGTGCTTGCATTTGGAGTAAAAATAGACGAAGATGCGCTCGAGGAAGCAGAGGCCACTGAAGTCAAGATAATAAACGAGAACATCATATACAAGATACTCGATGAATACAAGGATTGGCTCGAAAGCGAGAAGAAAAAAGAAAAGGAAAGGGCGGAAAAGTCACTCACATTTCCCGGGATGATAAGGGTAATCCCCAATACATGCTTCAGGATGTCCCACCCTGCGATCTTTGGGGTAGAGGTTTTGGCCGGAAGAATAAAGCCTTCTTACCTTCTTATGACAAAGAACGGTTCGATGGTGGGAAGAATAAAGGAGATGCAGGACAACGGCATAACGCTCCAAGAAGCAAAGAAAGGGGACAAAATAGCAATATCCATAGATGAGATAACATTTGGCAGGCAGGTAAAGGATGATGATATTCTTTACACACACATAAATGATGAAAACGAGAGGCTTTTGAGGCAGAAGTTTAGCAATCTGCTCAGTGACGAGGAGAAGGAGCTGCTTGATGCAATATCAACTATAAAAGAGAAGAAGCACGGCTTTTGAAAAACCGAAACATGAAAAACAAAACCGAAATTTTTCGAACGGTTTTAAATAAGTGTTATTTTATATAATAATCGATTTTTATGAGCAAGTTTGGAGAGACAAAGAAAAGGATTGTGGATTTACTTAAAGAGAAGAATATGACACTTACCGAAATAAGCGAAAGGCTAAATCTTGCACCCTCTACTGTATCGCAGCATATACAGGAACTGGAGAATGCAGGGGTAATA
>JBAMLQ010000042.1:0-6192 GCA_039793505.1 Candidatus Micrarchaeia archaeon | reverse complement strand
CCTTTGTAGGGAAGAAGGAAGGTATTACGCAGGCACAGCAAAAAGAGACGATAAACGAATTCAGAGAAGGCAAGTTCAATGTACTTGTCGCAAGCTCGATAGGCGAAGAAGGCCTTGACATACCAAGCGTGGATCTTGTTGTTTTCTACGAGCCTATACCAAACGAGATAAGGAACATACAAAGGAGGGGAAGGACAGGCAGATTCAGGGCGGGCGAGGTATATATACTTGTAACGCGCGGCACGAAGGATGAGGTCTATTTCTTTGTCTCTAGGCAGAGGGAGAAGAAAATGCTTTATATAGTGAACAGTATAAGGAGGAAGCTCTCGCAAAGCAGCGGACAAAAGTACCTTACCCTCTAAAAATGAATAGTGGAAGAAAAGGTATAGTTAAATTTAAATATCACCATAAGCACCAATAGTAATCGGTGGGGAAGATCTAAATGGAGGTAATAAGGGGAAGAAGGATAGGGGAACTGAGCATAGAGTAGCTCAAGGCAGAGATAAAAAAGAAAGGAATGGCGCCGATCTTAGTGGCGAAAGCAAACACAAGCGAGGAAGTAGAGAAACTGATAAAGGCAATGGGAGCATACATAAAAGAGGCAGCAGGGGACGAAGCTGAGAAAGAGGAGATAAAAAAGCTAGTAAGTGAACTCGAAATAATGAGATTCCTGCAAGCACTAAAGGAGTAAACAAAACTGTGCGCGTGCCACGGAATATTGTGGCACGCCCTTTTTGTAAAACCGAGTTATATTTATATCTTTCCCACCTTATTTTTATCATGCAAGACCCCACCATAGATGAAGAGGAGTATGCAAAGAAGTACGGCTTCAAAAGCAATGTGGAATATATATACAAGCCAGAGAAGGGCCTCTCCGAAAGGTTAATAAGAGCCATATCGAATGAGAAGCATGAGCCGGAGTGGATGCTTGAGAAGAGGCTCGGGGCATACAAAATTTACCGCGAAAAACCAATACCAAAGTGGGGTATAGATCTTGGCAAGATAGATTTCGAAGACTTTTACTATTACCTTAAGCCTACGGAGAAGAAGGCAAACAGCTGGGAAGAGGTGCCAGAAGAGATAAAAGATGCATTTGAAAAGCTTGGCGTGCCAGAAGCAGAGAGGAAATTCTTCGCAGGGACAGAGGCGCAGTTCGATTCCGAAGTAATCTATGGAAATGTGAAGAAAATGCTCAACGAGCAGGGGGTTATATTCACAGACATGGACTCTGCGCTTAAAGAATATCCTGAGATAGTAAAAAAGTACTTTGGAAGCGTTATTGCACCTTCGGACAACAAGTTTGCAGCCTTGAACACTGCGGTTTGGTCAGGAGGAAGTTTTGTGTATGTCCCGAAAGGAGTCAAGGTAAGGCTTCCCCTGCAAGCATATTTCAGGATAAACTCCTACGAGTTTGGCCAGTTTGAGAGGACTCTCATAATAGCAGATGAAGGCTCTGATGTCACCTACTTGGAAGGCTGCACAGCGCCAATCTATACAAAATCCTCGCTCCATGCCGCTGTGGTAGAAGTTATTGCAAAGGAGGGGGCGCATGTGAAGTATGTAACAGTGCAGAACTGGTCCAAGAATGTATATAATCTCGTTACCCAGAGGGCCCATGCAGAAAAGAATGCAAGGCTCGAATGGATTGACGTCAATCTCGGCGGGAAGGGGAACATGAAATACCCTGCTGTACTTCTCAGAGGAGAGAACGCCAGCGCAGAAATCCTGTCTGTCTCCCTTGCAGGGAACGGGCAAGTACAAGATACGGGGGGCAAGCTCTACCACCTCGCACCAAACACGAAGTCGAGATTTATATCAAAAAGTGTCTCTTCAGGAGATGGAAACTCAATTGCGAGGTTTCTTGTGCACATAGGCAAAGATGCAGCAAATGCAGCAGTTTATACAAAGTGCGATGCCATGCTTATAGATGAGGATTCAAAGGCGAGCACATTTCCATACCTTGAGAACAGGAGAAGCGACGCGCTCCAGGCACATGAGGCAAGCATAGGAAAGATAAGCAAAGAGGCAGTGGAGTATATAATGAGCAGGGGGATAAGCGAGGATGATGCTAAAGCCATGGTCATATTCGGCTTCATAAATGATCTTGTACAAGGCTTGCCAATGGATTACCTCCTTGAGCTGAGGCGCCTTGTGAAGCTCAACATAGAAAGGAAGGTTGCATGAAGTACTTAGAAATAGCAAAAAAGGCCAAGAAGGAGCTAGAAAAGCTAGGAGAGGAGCCGAATCCACTTTATATTAGAAATAGTCTAAGCATGGAGATGAAGAGCGAAGCGGCGGAGCAGGGCATGCTTAGCGCATTGGCTAGCGAGATAGGAGATTTGGACCTTATAACTAATGGCGAATACACTAAGAAAAACGGAAATGTAGAGACAAAGGAAATCGATTCAGAAATAGATTACAACTTTCTTTTCGGAAATGAAAGCAAGTATGTAGCTTATGTCAGGGCAAATACCTCCAAGCTCATATTCTTAAGGGCTTATTCAAGCGAAAAAAAGAAGGTAAGGCTCCTCATAGGAGGCAATGTGCAGATAATATCCATCTTAGAAGAAGGAGCCAATCTGGAAGTGGAGGAATTTGTGGTTGGGAGGAGTGTTGGGATAATAAACGAGATAAATGCAAGTAAATCTTCAAATGCAAAGATAAACATCGCATATCTCTCTGACAATGCCCTTGGATTTTACAAAGGTGTATGTGGCGAAGACTCCCAGATAGAGGTAAATTCTTTCATAGGCGGAAATTTGAAGTCAAGCAACAATCTTGTTTGCAATGGTGCAAAGAGCATGGCAAGTATAAACAACATAATAATAGGTTCTGGCAACAAAATTGATATCGCAAATTCAATTATAAGCAAAGCGCCTTCATCTCTGTCAAGCATGAAAACCAAAGCTATAGGTGCAGGGGCTTCTACAATTTTGATAAAGGACCACTCACTTATTGAGAGAGGCGCACGCGGAGCAGATGCATATATCAGCGCCAGAGGCATAAGCTTAGGCAATTCGAGGATAGAGGCGCTGCCGTCAATGACAACAAACGAGATTGATGTAAAGGCTTCGCATAATGCGAGCATAGCTCCGCTCAAAAAAGAAGCAATTGAATATTTTATGAGCAGGGGGATAAGCGAGAAACAGGCAAAGAAGCTCCTATTGAAAGGCTTTGTTGAAGATATGCTGGTAAATTTTTCTTCGGAAGAGCTTATAAGGAATAAAGTCGAGAAGACTTTTGAAAACATTCTTGGGTGAAAAGATGTTGTTTGAAATAAAGGGCTTGCATGCAGACATAGAAGGAAGAGATGTACTGAAGGGGATAGACCTAAAAGTTGACAGGGGAGAACTTCATGTCATAATGGGCCCAAACGGTAGCGGCAAGACTACGCTTGCCAAGGCAATCATGGGCCTTTCTGGAGTAGCCATAAAAGAAGGCGAGATACTTTTCGAGGGGAAGAATATACTTGGCCTAAGCATAGATGAAAGGGCTAGGCTCGGAATATTCCTTCAATACCAGAACCCTGTAGAGATAGAAGGGGTTTCGTTCCTCTCTTTCCTGAACGCTGCAAAGTCTTCGCGTGGTGATTTAGATACCAAGGAATTCATGCAAAATCTCAAGAATGAGATGTCAGAGCTTGGAGTAACCGAGGAGATAATCAGAAGAAACCTGAATGTAGGGTTCTCCGGCGGAGAAAAGAAGAAAAGCGAGATACTTCAGATGAATCTGCTGAAGCCAAAGCTGGCCATATTAGACGAACCAGACTCTGGCCTCGACGTAGATGCGGTAAAAATTATAGGCAAATCAATAAGCAATGCGGTCAAGAATGAGAAGATGGGCTGCATAGTCATAACACACTATACAAGAATATTAGGCTCACTTGAGCTTGAAGGCAAAAATATAATACATGTTCTCCAAAATGGCAGATTTGTTGCAGAAGGAGGCAAGGATCTTGCAGAAAAAATAGAACGAGAAGGCTATTCAGGATTTCAATAATTAGCCGTGCATATCGTGGTCTAGGTTTTTGTTTTCACCCCCTCTCAGAAGGCCTTTTATCTGGCTTGCTATGCCTATGAGCTCCTCAAGTTCTTTTCTCTCCTCATCTGTGAGGGGCTCCTTCCTTTTTGAAAGATTTTCTATTATGGAATCGAGCATGGCGATCCAAGAATTGGCATCCTCGCGTATCCACTCTATTACAGCCTGGTCTGTTGCAAACAGGTCCAGAAGCTCCTTCAGCTTCTTGTTGTCGTCGATTTCCTCATTGCGGTTGAGCCTCTCCTGTATGTGATTCCTCAATTCTTCTATGTCGTCTTTTGAGATTACCCTGTTACTCTCATCTATAAATTTGTCAAGGTCCCGCGTAAGCGCGATAAGTGCATCTCGAAGTTTGGCAAACAAGCCTCCAAGGCTAAGCGACCTAAGTTCTGCCATGTATCTATTATGGAAAAGAAGAATTAAAAAGAGTTACTTGCTCACCATTTGCACGCTCTCTATCTGCTTGCCGTTTTCAAGACCATAGGTTGCAACCTTTTCTATGTCAACGCCTCCCTTCTTTGCTACATTCTCAACGAACTTCATCATCGCCCATGCGCCAAATGAAATTATCGAGGAGGTGCCGAGCTTTGCTATTATGCTGCCGCTTCTTCTGCTCTCTATCTTTGCATTTCTTACAGCCATTTTGTATAGGTGCCTATAGCTGGCATAGTATACAGCAAGCTGCGATGGGCTAAGCTCTATTTGCTTAAACTGCCTGCCTTTCAAAAGGCCCATAGGCACATTTTGCAAAGGAGTTATAGTGAATTCAAAAGGCCTTCCTTCCATGTAGCTGTTGCTCAGCTTGTTTATAAGAGCAACAGTATCCCAGTTGTCTTCGTCTGTCTCATCTGCCTGCCCAACCTGCAGTGTAAACGCTGGCCTCCAGTAATATTTGTTAAGGTTATATGTTCCCTGCCAGACTATCTCGGCCCACGAACCGTCAGCGCCTATGTGCAAAGGAAGTGTCTTTCTAGGCATATGCTTCTGGGCGAGTATATCGCTTCCAGTTTCAACGCCAACCTGTATGCCTATCCAATTGTCTGGGCCCGCCTTAATAATTTCTGAGAGCTTCCTTATAAGTTCAGGGTATGCAGCAGGCGGACTTATCCTACCATGTGTGGGATTTGTCCTCTTCACACCTTTTATCGACATTACCATCTTGAATAGGTCTATAAGCGCCTCTTCATTTGGCTCGAAATTGACCTTTGTGTGCCTGAAGCTGAAGATTTCATCGGTATGGAGCCATGCATTGCTGAAGCCGCCTCGCAGGTTAGTCTCTATCTCTGCCTTTATCATTTCGTCTGTATAATATCTTAGCGGCCTTAGGGTAACTTCGCAGAAATCGCAGCCTATGCCACAGCCGCGCATTATCTCGACCATGCCTCCATGGGCTGGATTCACTATTGTTGGAATTTTTTCGAGTGGCGCGCCAAGCCCGATCTTTGGGCTCCTTGTTATGAACCTAGGATGGCTCACCAGCCTCCTGTGAAAGTTGTCATCAGTGCTTATATATCCCTCGAAAAACTCGTCTTTGTTGAAGTTTCCGCTTGGAATCTGTTCAAAAAGGTCTGCAATAATATCATCAGACTCCCCTTGGAATGCATAGTCGATATTCTCCTTCTCAAGCTCCTCCGGAAATATGGTGAAGTCCCAAACGCCTGGCCCTCCTATTACAAGCTTTGCCTTCTTGCCAGCCCTGAGCTTATTTATCTTCCTGATGAGCCTAAGCCATTCTTGCGTCACCCACGCTCCTTTCTTGCTTTTTAAAAGAGCTATATAAGACATTGTCACAGGGCCTGTGCCAAGAGGGTCCATCGTATCGACGCCTATCACTTCTGTGTCGTCTTTTATGAACTTGTCAAGATAGGCCTCATGTGCTACAACTACCTCGTTTCTCGGGAACCTCTTTAGAAGTGCAGCCTCTATCTTCCTAAGCGCATAGCTCGTTATGCTTATCGAACCATCTGGCAATGGATCATAAGGCTTGCCTTGGAGGAACTTGTATATTGGCCTTGGCACCCCCTCCACGGGCGCGCTTGGAAGAAAGTCTAAAAGCGGAAAATACCTATAGCTCGCATTTAAGCTAGGGTCTGCAATTAATACAAACCTTGTCATAGGACCACTACAAGAAATTAGGCTATTTTATTACTGGAT
>JBAMLQ010000041.1:0-6434 GCA_039793505.1 Candidatus Micrarchaeia archaeon | reverse complement strand
GTAGGCTTCCAGGTTTGGGACCTGGCGACCCGTGTTCAAATCACGGACTCCCCGTTCAGAATGGCAAATCCACCAACCACTTGGCTTTGCATGCGTTTTATGAATTCTTTAGTTTGAATCAACCAACCTGAGCCCGATTTTGTGGTGAGAAAAACGTGCATTTGGTTCATTTATTCATCATGAGATTCTCTATCCTAAGCAATTCATTTATCTTTGCTACGCGCTCCCAGCCGAAGATTCCACATTTTATGAATTCTGCTCCTATTGCAACGGCAAGATGAGATATAAATGTATCTCCAGTCTCGCCACTCCTGTGCGATACAATGCATGCTATGCCGTTGCTCTTTGCCAGCCTTACCGTATCGAGCGTATCGGTAAGAGTGCCAACTTGATTTATCTTTATCAATATGCCGTTAGAGGATTTTTTCTTTATGCCTTTAAGCAGTCTTTCCCTGCTTGTGGCATACAAATCATCTCCTACAACAAGCACGCTGTTAAGATTCTTGCTCAATTCACCAAAATAATCGAAGTCAGATGCATCGAAAGGATCTTCTATGTATTTTATGCCAAATTTTTCTGCCAACCCAAGAACAGCTTCAAAATAGCGACTTTTTTCCATAGGATGTGGGAAGGAGTATTTTTCATCTTTCATACTGTAGTACTCGCTTGCAGCCATGTCTACGCCTATATCTATAATTGTGTGCTCTTTTGCCTCATACCTTTCTACCAATTTGCTTACAAGCTCAAGATTCTTTTCTTCATTATAGCCCGTTACGAGCGCACCCTCTATGTTTGAGCAATTTATACCAAGCCCCTTGCTGAGCTCAGTGCGCATTTCTATGTTTAGCGAAGCATCTCTTTCTATCGAGCCCGAATTTGGCGATACAAGAATTTCTTGTATCTTCATTTTTGATTTGGAATGAATGCCCCCACCTACAATGTTTCCGAGAAGCCTGGGCATCTTTTCCTTTGCAAAATCTTTTGCAAAAGCTTCATTGATATAATGATAAAGCTCCATGCCTTCATGACTTGCTGCAGACCTTGCTACAGCAATAGAGATTGCAGTTGCTATATTGCCACCTATTCTTGAAAAGTTTCCAGTTCCATCAATTTTGTGAAGAAGCCTATCGATCTTTTCTTGCTCGCGCACATCCATGCCTATGAATTTGCCTTTCTTTGCGATAAAATTCTTGATCCCCAGCTCGACGCTGTCAGAAGGAAATGCTACTGCTTCGTATTTGCTCGTACTAGTGCCGCTGGGCGCCATCGCAATCTCTGACTTTCCATCCTTTGTGACCACTCTTGCTTCTACAGTTTGCTTTCCTCTTGAATCGTATATCTTCCTTAGAAGTATGTCTGCTATTATGCTGTTCATAACCTCGCAACCTTCATAATTGTCTTAACCAACTCTGAACCTGTAATTATGCCAAGGCTCCCCTTGGCATCGATATTTTCATTGAACTCCATTCCATCTGGCCTTACTTTCTGGTTGTATATTATCAGAGGCACAGGATCGCTCGAATGGGCCTTTAGCTCGCATGGCGTTGAGTGGTCAGCAGTAACTGCAATAGTGTAATTTATTTTTCTGAGCGATTTGAAGAATGTATCAACAAGCTCTAGACTTTCTTTCTTACCTTCCGCGTCGCCATTATGCCCATATTCATCGGGCCCTTTTATGTGCACATACACGAAATCATTTTCTTTTAATGCACTTCTTGCATGCTTAGCCATCTCCATATATCTTCTAGCCAGATTGTCTGTTTCGTTTATCTTAATCTCTCTCATCTTTAGGAGCTTTGCTATTCCCCGCTCGACAGGCATCTCTGTTATGAATGCAGCACTTAAGCCGTACTTTTCCTTGAAGTTTTTTACCCGCGGCAAGCCTAGACCTGCATCCCTAAGAAGGAGAGCGTTAGCAGGTGGCAAGCCTTTCTTGACTCTCTCAATGTTGATCCTACTCTTTCCTAATTTATACCTTATTTTTTCAACAAGTTCATTGACTATTCTTGCAGTTCTTTTGCTTGCTTCGTCGTTTTTTAAGGCTTTTACCTTTGGAAGCCTGCTTGAATATTTGTGAAGCGCTATAGAGATGTTTCCTTTTTTAATGTACCCAATGTCTGCATTTGATATACTTGAGGAAAGCTTTTGCTTTGACTTTATAACCACAACGCCTCTGTATCCGACGGTAGGCTTGAACAAAAACTCCGCACCACTTATATGAAGAGAGTTTATCTCCTTGGCAAGCATCTTTGCCTCATAGGCGCTGACACGCCTTCCTGCCCGCCTGTCAGCAACAGTTCCGTCGCTTAAAACATAGGCGAAATTTGCACGAAGTGCAAGCATATCGTTTTCTATATTTATGCCTGCACCATAGGCTTCGAGAGGGCCCCTGCCAGTATACTCTTTCTTTATATTGTAGCCCAGCAATGAGAGCACTGCCGCATCTGACTCCGGAGCGATGCCCTTGCCTATGGTATACATCATGCCAGCAAGCGATTTTTTGGCAATTACTTGAAGATGCAGCATATGGGCTGCCTCAAGCGGTGTCTTATTACCTAGAGATGCAATCTTTCTATCTCCAGCACCGTCTATAACTACAAGGAGCATTTTCTCTGTAAATCCCATCAAAACTTACCTCTCAAATATAAACTTTCTAGCCACAGTGCGCTTTTGTGATATTTCTTTAATCAACATTTTTGATCCACTAGCCACAAGCACAGGAATCGCTGAAGCAGCATATTTCTCAGCATCGTGCAACTTTGGCGCACTATCAGAATATATTGTAAAGAGTACATCCCCTTTGTGAACCTCTGACCAGAGCTTTTTGTGCATTATTATGCCGGCACTCTTTATCAGCGGAGCTCCGGCAAGCCTTGCAGTGCTTGCAAGCGCCATATTGTCAATAGAGATTACGTTTCCGTTTAAATCAGATACCATGTCAATGCTGTGCTTGCCGAGCTGTATCTCTTCGGATTTTATCTTCTCATCCCCGCCTTGCTCAGCTATAATCTCTCTTAGCTTCTTTTCTGATGCACCTCTTCTTATGAGCTTTTCAGCGATAGCCCTGCCATTCTTTTTGCCAGACATTTCTATGAGAATGCCTGCTATGCTTGCGGCTTTATCTAAAAGGTCGGGCACACTCCTCTTGCCTTCAAGCAGGGCAAGCGCTTCCTGCGCTTCTGCTGCCGCACCTATAGCGTATCCAACCGGCTGCTGGCCGTTCGTTACCGCGCTTCTTACTGAAATCCCCATCCTCTCACCTAACGTTATAAAATCTTTTGCAAGCAAGTTGGCTTCTTCTTTTGTCTTTATCTTGACTGTCTCCCCAATAGGTATGTCAAGCACTAGATCTGTTGCCCCAACAGCACGCTTTTTTGAAAGTATTGATGGAAGCAACAGAGGGTCTATTGAGAGAGGGTATTCTATCTTTATGAACATGTCATCGGCCGGAGCAAGATGCATCGCCCCACCCCAGACAAGGCAACCATTTGTCTTATTTACAACTTGCTTCATTTCCTTTACCGAAAGAGTTACAGGCATAAGCACCTCTGCCCTGTCGGCTGTACCTGCTGCAGAGGTTATAGCCCTTGAAGATGTTTTCGGTATAGTAAGCCCGGCCGCAGCCACAGTAGGCACAACAAGAAGGCTTGTCTTGTCTCCAGGCACGCCACCTATAGAGTGCTTGTCATAGATCCTCTTTTTATCTAGTTCTAGATATTCCCCTGTGTTTACCATCGCATTCGACAGGTTCTCTGCCTCCTCAAGGCCAAGGCTGTATATGTTGAGCGCCACGACAAACGCTGTGAGCTCTTCCCTGCTGAGCTTGTTTTTGAGGCCATCTCTTACTATCTCGAAGAAATCCTCATACTCAAGCCTCTTGCCGTTTATCCTTTCCTTTATTGCAAGAAGAGACTTTGGTTGCTCGGCAAGAGAGATGTCTACGTTTTCTCCATTCTTGGCTTTGAGCTCCTCGCCAAGGCTCTTTGTAATGCCCAATGTACCGCTTGGAACGATGCTTGTTACATTTGCTATAGCCACAGCTTGCCTGGAGCCCATCTTTACATTGAGCCTGTCACCTGCGCGTATGTTGAGCAATCTGGCATCATGCTCGCTCACGAGTATTATGTCTGCTCCTGCTTCTATATTGATGTTTTTTGCCTTGAATGCCATATACTCACACCGTTTTCTCGTAGCCCCAATATTTCAACGCTTCACTCAGCTCCTTGCTTCTCTTGGCATACTCATCAAGCGAAATGCCCTCGAGCGTAGCTTCTATGGCTGCGCGCATGGCCTTTGCTCCTGCATATACCCCGTTTGGATGCCCGTCTATTCCCCCGCCTGCTTGTATCACTATCTCATTGCCAAGCAGATGCATAACGAAAGGAACAAGCCCCGGATGCAAGCCCCCAGAAGAGACAGGCACTACCGGCTTTATATTATACCATTTTTCTGTAAGGACATCCTTGCTTGCTGGCACATCCTTCAGCGTAACCTCATGGTCCAAGTCCACTACCTCACGCTTGCCTCCCTTGAGCTTGCCCACAACAGTGCCTATGTGTATTTGGTCGACTCCGATAAGCCTTGCGATCTTTGCTACAGCAAGCATGCTCATGCCATGCCTTGGGTTCCTCGTAAAAGCAGCATGAAAAGCCCTATGCGCATGCAAAGCCAAGCCAAGGTCTTCGCACTCATCTCTTATTGTCTGAAGCGCTGCCCAGCCTGCTGTGAGTATATCTACCATTACATACTCTCCGCCATAATTCTTTACCACCTTGGCCCTTCTTATCATCTCCTTTGTCTCTGCGGTTATGTTTGCTAGGTAGCTCTTCTTCTCGCCTGTTTCTTTCTCAGCATAATCCCTGTACTTGAACATGAGCTTCATCCTATCCTCAAACCTGTTGAAGCTCTGGCTTGTAAGGTTCTCATCATCTTTAAGCAAATCTACGCCACCAAGCCATGCGTTCTTGGCTACATTGGCATGCTCCTCTGTAGTCATGCCCACCTTAGGCTTAGGCACATGGGCTAAAAGAGGCCTCCTTTTCTTCATCTTGAATATCTTGCCAAATACGCCGTCTATTCCAAACTGCGGCCCTTTGAACGATTCGATATAAACCTTTGGCAGTTCGAAATCCTCAAGTCTAAGGTTCCTAAGCGCCTTCATGCCGAATATGTTTCCTGCGATTGAGCTCATAAGCTGCGGAACACTTCCAAGCTCGAAAAGCTCTATAGGGTAGGCCACCTTTACGTAATTGCCATTGAAATTGAATGCACGAGCCCTTATCTTTCTTATATGCTCTTTCAATGTTGTCAGCTCAGCCCATGTGCCGTTGCTGCTCTCGCTTGCCACCCTACCTATCGCTTCTTTCATACTTATTCCTTTCGCCGGCTCGACCCTAAACAATGCTACAATGTCTGTGCTCGAAGGCTTATACTTCGTATCTACAAAATCCATATAAGGATCTTTCATTTTCATAAAATCACTTAAACAGCCAAGGATAATTTTTCTCAAGCTCCGATACAAGTACTTCTGGCCGGAGCAGGCCGAGCTCAGTTATCATAGATTCTATATAAGTACCAGGAATAATTTCGAAGACTGGATTTATTATCTCGACTCCGCGCGGCTTATTTGGCCATACCTCATTTTCTGGCCTTTTCTCTATTATCTCATAGAACCCGTATCTTGTCTTTGGGTCGAATTTTAGAGAATCTGCAGCTACGTAGACAGGTATGCCCATGTCAAATGCAGTTTTGGCAAAAAGCCTGCTTCCTATCTTGTTTACTATGTCCCCATCGGATGTTATTGCATCGGACCCTATAATCATTATGTCTGCATCTTTCAGTGCAAACATCGCAGCCGAGTCGACAAACATCTTCACCTTTATCTTGTATTTTGAAAGATTAGCAGCGGTTATCCTACCTTGGAAAGAAGGTCTTGTCTCGGTAATATGCACCTCAAATTGCTTTCCTCTATCTTTGCTTTTCTTTAGTATTGATTCCACTGTAGATGAATGACAATGGGTATAGACTATATAGCCGTCTTTTATAAGCCTGCTCCCATATTTTGCTATCTTCTCTCTGTTCTCTTTTATTATTGAAAGAATTTTCCCAACATCGCCAAAGCGCTTTAGATATTTCATTGAATTGCGAAGCATCGGCTCTGTCGGCCTTGCATTTTCGAGGAGCTTTGCTGCAAGATCTTTGTCTTTTGCGTTTTTCCAGGCATTTATTGCTGCAACAGCGACCTCCTCTGCCCCTTGAATCTTAAGCTCCTTTATCTCCCTTACCACAGCCGCAAGGCTTTTCATGGTTTGATTTTCTAATTAAAAATATATAAAGATATCATGGCAATATCTCAAGGATGCAAGAAACAAATAAAAACGTTTTCGCATAATTTAAATGCATGCCGCAGTAGCTCAGTCCGGGAGAGCGTCCGG
>JBAMLQ010000040.1:0-7225 GCA_039793505.1 Candidatus Micrarchaeia archaeon | reverse complement strand
ACCCGGGTTATAGCCTTGGCAAGGCTACGTCCTACCAGGCTAGACTACGATCGCACTACCATCTATTTTGCTCAAATAAGAATAAAAAACTTATTAGACAAAAGCAAGAAAAGCTTTTTAAGCAGAGAAAGCAATATTATCCTGATGCTATGATCATACAGAAAACACTAGACGAATATGGCAAGAGCAAAGAAGAGGCATTGGCAGCTGTAAGAAGCCTCGTTTACGACTACTTGAACCTTTCCGCAAAGCAGAAGGCTTTAGAAGAAGAAGTCTTTTCCAGGCTATATAAATCTGGCATCATTAAAGAAAATGAGAAAAAGACGATTCCAATAGAGTTTAAAGGCAAAATGGCCTACATAGAGCAGTTCGAATCCTCGATAACCTCGTTGGTGAAGGCGTCAAACATGAAAATTACTGACAGCAAGTCATACAGCGCCTTTAGGGAAGCGCTAAGGAATGCAAACAGCATAATAGAAGAAATTCCTTCACTTCCTACTAGGCTTTACTTCAGGGCCATTACAAAAGGCGCAAAGATTGGCGATGAAAATGCAAAAAACGTGATAGGCACCCTATATGACCTCAATTTAATAGAATTCAAGTTTGTGGAGAATCTTGATACAAGGAACATTGATTTTTCAACACTTATAGATAAGGCAAAAAAAGAAAGGAAGATCATACAGGAAAATCTTGATATGTATATTGATCGGGATTATACAATAAGCTATGTTTCAAGGCTGATACAAAATAGCTATTTTAGCATATATAAAAGGCTCGACCAGATAAAAGATCAAATTTTTTTGATAATAAATGAGTTCAAACTGATCAATGAATTTAACCTTGGCACGATTAGGATAAGCACTGATTATGGCAACGTATATGTTGGAGTACACGAAGAGGTAGAGTACAAAAAGGAGGATGAAAAGAGAATAAAGGAAATTCTAAAAGAGGCTGGTTTTGGCATGGAAATAGAGGTTCCAGATATGCAAAAATTAAACAGGGATAAGTACAGCAAGATGAAGGCAGAGCTTGAAAATAGGGGCTATATCGGGGGAAAGGAAGTAGTTAAGAGGATTGTCATAAGGGAAAAGGAAGAGCTTAGCAACTTGAAGAGAGACTGATTATAAACCTTTCTTTATCAATTTAATATCATGGGCCTAAGCTACAAGCACGTCAAGAAAGGCAAGAAGGGTAAGAAAGAGTCTATTCGTAAGAATCTTTTGCTAAAGCGTGCAGATCTTATTGTACTAGCGATAATTGTAGCTTATTCAATCTTTTATTCTGTGAGATTTCTCGGCGGACCGTCATTTTACGGCGACGATACAGCATATCTTGGCGAGGCCTACTTCGTTAACCAAGGCATATTCCACGAGGGCCCTTATATATTTAGCGTGAGGATTCTGCAGTTCTATCCGATCGCGTTCTTTTATTGGCTCTTCGGCGTGAACCTTATTACAGACTCGCTTTGGGATATAATTGCCTTTGTGGGCTCCATAATAATTGCATTTTATATAGGCAAGCTACTTCTTGATTCGAAGGCAGGCATACTCGCGGCGCTTTCGCTTGCCTTCTTACCGAACGTTGCCATGCTTGCCCCCACAGTCAGCGACGATGTAACATCGATGTTTTTTGTTGGAATTGTTTTGCTAGCTTACCTTTATGGCAGCAAGAATAAATCCAAGAGAGCTTATTTCATAGCTGGTGCTTTCTTTGTCTGGGGTATTTTGGTAACTCCAGAGGCCTTGCTCATGGACCTTGCCATAGTGCTGCTTGTGTTTATAGACATAACCTCCAAGCGCACTAAGCTGGACAAAAATTTCTTGTTTATAGTATATGGGATAATTTTTGCTGGAGCTCTGCTGATGCTCTTTAACTATTTAAACTGCGGCGATCCGCTCATAACCCTTAAGGTAAACGGCGACTTTTACAGCAAGGTTGGCGGCACGCACAACATACCATCAACAAACATAGATCCGCGCTTCTATCTTAACACGATGTTTCCATATAACTTTTTTTCTAACATGATGAATGGCCACCTGCCAACAAACTATGTTATGAACCCATTCTCAGGGTTTTTCTTTTACGTGCTGTTCACTCTTCTTTTTCTCCTTCCGATTTTCAAGATCAGGAAGGTCTGGCTAAAATTAGTGTATGTTGCCTTAATAATACTGGTTTCATTTTGCTACCTAAAGTACCTTGTCCCGATCCAAAATTCAGCGCCTTGCACGAGCTACACGATAAGCCCTGATTGCCCTCTTAAGATCTTTTATCTCACGCTGATTCCATTCTCCATCCTTCTTGTCGAGCTGATTTTGCTCAGAAAAGAATACCCTCTTTTCGCCCCGTTTGTTGTCTTCTTGGCCGGATTGCTGTTGCTAAATTACGGTCCCATGAGCATTTCGCTGCATCCTTTCCAATACCTGATTGTATATAGGCTTCAGAGGTTCATTGCTGTGCTAGGTATACCCATCGCAGTTTTGCTTGGAGTAGCCTTTGCAGAAATAATAAGCTATTTCAAAAAGCGAAAGGTACTTCTAGCTCTGACTTTGCTGGTTGTTGCGGTGGTTATGACTTTCTTGATTTACACCTCTTTGAGGATTCTCATATTCGATTACAATATTCTGGCTTATCAAAGGTACGACCAGCTTGCCATAGCGAATTACCTTATGCAGTATCCTAGCTATACTAAAATTTATTTTGCTTCAAGTTTTTCAAACGTGCCAATTTATATGAAGTTCGAAAACATGAGCAGATTTTTAGCTTATGACAACATACAAAATTGCAGGGAAATACCGAATGGCTCTTTTGTGATAATACCAAAATTTAACCAGCAGTTTGATCTTAATTATACTCCTCACCCGAGGAAATACTGCCCTTACTGGAAGCTTGTCCTATACCCGCAATACCCATATTACTACAATGAGAGTACATTTGGATTAAATGTTTTTGGTGCAAAACTATATGTCGTAGGCAATGTATCCTTGATAAACTCTACACCAGTTAATGTGGTAACTACATCGACAACAATACCCACTACCACGACGATCTCTTTTTCCAATTTCAATTACTTTAACCTTACAGGGGTCGGATACCTTAACCCAGAGACGCATCAGCTAGAAAATTTCACAACCGTAAACAAGGTAGATGCAGTTTTTATTTCTTTAAACAGGAGCTCAGCCTCGCCTGGCGAGTATGTAAGCTTGAATGTAACCTTTGTAGGAGAATTTAAGTGGTATGCAAATCCAGCCACAAGCTACTATTTGAATCAAACAATTCATGTGCCTCTGATAAATTTCCACTATTATGGCGTCGAGCTTGCAAATCAATCACATATGCTCCTTGTGCAGAACAATGGGCCGTGGTACAATTATATTACGCAGATAGGCGAGCCCCACCAGCTTTTGTATAAAAATGCATCCCGCTACCTTCTTGTGCATTGGGTAATAACGCCCAACCAGTCAATGGTGGGCAGGTCTCTAAAATTCTGTGGCGGATATTACGCCACCTACAACAACACAAAGTTAATGGGTGGGTTCGAAGGCCTTTACAACTACCTCGCATACAATCGTACATACGTGGTCAATGCATCTGTAATAAACATCCCTTCCCAGAACTGCTCAATACTCAATGTGACTTAATGCAATGTAGCATTGCATCTACTTCCGTTTTCGAAGCAAAGATATGAGCCATTGAAAGGAAGGTAGAGCGAGATCTTTTCAAACGGCTTGCCGTTCATGCCTGATCTATACAGTGCTGCTATTGCACCAGCCCCTAAGGGCCTGTTGTAGAATTGGGCGTTTTTCAGGTAGCCTGTGAAGTACGCGTATGTCGGCTTATCATTTATATAAAAA
Organism: Candidatus Micrarchaeia archaeon; assembly: GCA_039793505.1. Taxonomy (GTDB): domain Archaea; phylum Micrarchaeota; class Micrarchaeia; order Micrarchaeales; family CABMGC01; genus JAGDYD01. Next base: position 3,374 of record JBAMLQ010000040.1, on the reverse strand, counting down.
TAAGAGGTTCTTTTCCCTATCTCTATAATTTTTTCCCCAAAAACGTTGTACGGCGTTGCCGTCTTATTGACAAATTTCCCGTCTACATATATGCTTATGTAACTTCCATTGTATACGCAAGCAACTTGGTGCCAGCTGTCGAGGCCTATAAATCTTGCTGTTGCGAACCTCCATCCAGCAGTATAATTTCCCACCTTTTCATCGCTGAATATACCACATGCCGTTACATTTGTAACTTCACCTCCTGCACCAACATACCATGTTGAATGTATTCCTTCACCTTCTCCTTGCGAAGCTATTACTCCTATGCCGTTGAATTTTGTATAATCTACCCATGTTATAAATGTGAAGTTTGAAAAGGAGCTGTTGATGAGAAGATAGGTGCTGCCGTTAAAAAATGTTGCTGTGCTTTGAACACGGCTCATATGGTGGGAAAGCAAAAATAACAGCAAGGCAGCTACAAATACAATGCCCGCAAACAAAAAATTCGAAAGCTTCATAAAATCATAAGTTTTATAAATTGTTTAATTTTAAGTTTTTATATGTTTGGCTATCTTGTGCCTCTTATAATTGATACTTTGTTCTCATGGGCCCGCATGTTTATCGCACTGGGCCTTTCGATACTTCTTGGCTTGGGAGTAGGCATATGGGCTGCAACAAGCAGGAGGGCTGAGAAGGTAATAATACCCATAGTGGACATACTCCAAACTCTTCCGATCCTTGCATTCTTCCCATTTGTAATATATATCATTGTTGCAACCATACCTGGATACATAGGCATAAATTCAGCCGTAATATTCCTCATAATAACAAGCATGCTCTGGAACATAATCTTTGGAGTTTATGAAGCAATAAAGGAGCTTCCGCACGAATTCCTTGAGCTTGCTGCACTCTACGGTATGAGCCTAAAGGAGAAGCTCTCAAAAATTTATATACCTGCAAGCATGCCTAAAGTGATGGGCCAGTCTACGCTCTCATGGGCTATAGGGCTTTTCTACCTTGTTACCAGCGAAATCTTCTCTACTTCTAACAAAGCATACACAGTGCAACATGGGATAGGCTTCGCGCTTACAAAGCTTGCAATAAGCGGCAACTTCTATGAATATCTTGCCGGCATTATTATATTCATAATCTTTGTTGTTGCAACTAGGCTTCTTTTCTTTGCACCTTTGGAAAAATACTTCAACAGATTTAACCTGCCTCCTTCTCCAAAGCGCGGCAAGAAGCTAAGGCTTCCAAAGATAAGGCTTAGGCTTAAGGTTCCCTTAAAGCACGAGACGTATGCGCTTGAAGAAGTTGCTGTGCAAGAAAAAGGTCGCAAGCTGAATTACATTTATTTGGTGTTTATAGCTGTTTTTGTATTGGCAATTGCATTGAACAAGACCCTTCTTTCCTACGAAGCCTCAGTATTGGTGGCTCTTTTTGCTTCATTGCTTAGAGTTTGGTTTGCATTCCTTATTATACTGATAATATCAGTGCCCTTGAGTGTATACCTTATTTTCTTCTCAAAAAGGATAGAGAAGTTTGTGCTGCTTTTTCAGGTAATCGCCTCGATACCAGCGACAGTCCTTCTGCCTATCATAGTAATTTGGCTTGTCGGGTTTCCTATGCACAGCGAGGCTGTGGCATTTTTCATATACTTCCTTAGCGGAATATGGTATGTAATATTCAGCATACTTTCGCAACGGGCGTATATTGCTAATAGCATATTTGAGGTCAAGGAGCTCTTCGGAGTAAAGGGTGTGCGCGCATGGAGAAAAATTTATCTTTATGCAATACTGCCTGGCCTGATAACAGGTGCAGTGACCGGCATAGCTGCTGAATGGAATGCAAGCATAGTAGCAGAGTATTTCACAACCTCTGCAATAGGGAACGGGGCTGTGATAACCTCAGTTTCAGTAGGCATAGGCAAGCTTCTCGACACTTCGCTGGACTCAGGAAACATGGTGCTCATGCTTCTTGCGCTCCTCAACCTCACTATCATGATTATTCTTATAAATAGATTTGTGTGGAAAAGATTGTATAACAAAGTGGAAAGTGTATACAAATAGGTGTTTGCTTGGCAATGCTCAGCGTCAGGGATATATCATATTCGATCGGCTCTCTTGATATAATAGACAAGATAAGCTTTGATGCGGAGAAGGACGATTTTGTCTCTTTGATAGGTCCCTCAGGCTGCGGCAAGAGCACATTGCTTAGGATCATAGCCGGACTAATAAAGCCTAGGCACGGCGAAATAGTCTACAATGGCAAAAGGATAGAGAAGCCAGACAGGTCAATTTCGTTCGTCTTCCAAGATTTTGCCTTGCTGCCTTGGCTTACAAATATAGAGAATGTAAAGCTCGGACTATCTCTTTTTGACATGAGTGAAGATGAAAAAGATGAAAAGGCTAGGGGGCTTTTCAAAAAGATGGGCTTGGAAGGATTCGAAGATACATATCCGAACATGCTCAGCGGAGGCATGAAGCAAAGGGTAGGCTTGGCAAGGGCGATAATCTCTGATCCCAAGGTGCTCCTCATGGACGAGCCTTTCAGCTCGCTTGACGAGCTCACAGCAGAGATGCTTAGAAAAGATATAATAGAGATGCTGAGGAACCCAGAAATACCTGTAAACTTGGTCATTATGGTAACGCATAATGTAGAAGAAGCTATAGAGCTTTCGAGCAAGGTAGTAATATTGTCAGAGAGGCCTTCCCACGTAAAGGAGATAAAGGATGTGGGCCTTAAATATCCGAGGAACAAGCACAACAGGGAGTTTCTCAACATGGTAGATTATGTCTACAAAGTCCTTACAAAATGATTATTTTATGCTCCAGGAATCCGAATCCCTGTTATAAGCTAGAAGCTTTGTCCTAACCCCCCATTTCATGAGCATATTCCTGAGAAGTGAGATGTTTGTCTCGTCATCAGCATTGAGTATTATATCCCTGCTTTTAAGCTCGTTTGCTAGCTCAGCTGTGGTAATACTTTTCTTACCCAATACCTCTATCGCGCTTTTGAAAGGCTCGATCTCTCTGAGCCTTTTTGCAAGCAGTCTCGAGATGTTGTTGAGCTTTAATCTCTTGCCGTCTTCTGTAAGCATCGCAACCCCTTCCTTGACCTCGCAGAGCCCCAGCATCTCTCCAGCCTCTAGCAAAGGCAAGAGCTTGTCTATCTCCTCTTCGCTTTCGTCGGCAAGCTTTGCTAAGCTCAGTGCATCGCCATTTTCCTTAATCAATTCGAGCACGCCTCTAAGCTCTGTTATCCCCGCACCTATTGGAAATTGCCCCATTTTTCTCATTTTATTTTTCGAAGAAAAGAAATATAATTTTTATGTACGACGGGCATGACGGGATTTGAACCCGCAACCACCTGGTCCGAAGCCAGGCGCGCTA
>JBAMLQ010000039.1:0-7274 GCA_039793505.1 Candidatus Micrarchaeia archaeon | reverse complement strand
GCGAAAGCCCGAATGTAAGCCAGAGCGAAAGCGCTAGCGCAAGCTCTTCGAGCGAGGCTGGCGAAGACTCTGATGAAGGAGCAAGCGAAGAAGAAGCGTAAAATTTCTTTTATTTATTTTTCTTTTTCTCTTTTTGCAGGCCATATTCTAACCACCATTGCCACTGATGGCTATTCTGGCAGATTGTTTATACTGATGCAGAATGGAGTGAATGAGAGTTAATATCTAATAAGGCTATTTCTTCAGCTCTTTCTTTATCCTTGCCAAGGCTATTATCCTCTTGTATGTTGGCGGATGGGTCATAAAAAGAGAGAGGAAAGGATTTCCTTCTTTTGCTGCAAACTCCTTCATCTTAGCTATGCTCAGCTCAGGAAGAAGATCCTTTATCTCCTCGGCATGCTTCTCTATCTCCTTCAAATCCTCCTTGGCGTTGAATGAATCAGCAATATAGAACGAGCGAACAGCGCCGGATGCAGGATGGGCGTTTGTCTCTGCAAGATTGTATGTTATCTTTGAGAGGGCCCTTGCCAGATTCTCGGGCTTCTTTGTTAGCTGGGCAGAGTGCATATCGGCAAAGTACTCTCTTGACCTAGAAAGGCCCAATATAAGCACCTCGGACAAGAAGTAGACAAAGTAGCCAAAGAAGCCTATGAGGAGACCGTAGCCATTGTTCCTTGAGCGTGCGTTGCCAAAGATCATGCTCATGGCAAGATAATAAGCAAGGGTTGGTATAAAAGAGACAATAGTCATTACCAAAAAGTCATTGTGCCTTATATGGCCGAGCTCATGCCCTATAACAGCCTCAAGCTCCTCGTTGTTGAGAAGCTTTAATATACCCTCGTTCAGCGCAAGCGTTGCACTCTTTCTTGACCTTCCAAACACAAATGCATTGGGCTCCTTTGAAGGGCTTATGGCTATTCTTGGCACAGGCACCTTCGCTTCATTTGCAAGCCTTGCAACCATGTTCTGAAGCTCTGACATCTCGCCCTTCTTGAGGTATCTGAGCCTCGCGCTAAAGGCAATGACATAGGGGCTTGCATACCACTGGAAAACAAAAAAGATTATTACAAACGCAAGTATGCCCAGCGCGGGTACGCCGAGAAGATAAAGTATCGCGTAGATTATCACAAAGCCTATGCCAAATATCAGTGCTAGCGTAATGTACATTCTCGCTCTTAGTCCTGCTAAGCTCGCCATATTAAAAAATTAGACAAAGACAAATAAATACCTTACTGGCTTAGCAGGAAGTACTATTAGAGCTCAAGAGGAGTCTTGAAAGATATTCTTATCCTTGCATTAACCTTAACGTTGCTTGGATATTCTACTAATTCATCTTCCTCTCTGGGCCCTTCTATTAGGACTTTGATATCCCCGACACCCATCCCTTTGAATTTCTCTGCGAACACATCTGTCAATATAGATAGCTTGCCATATTCGCCCCTTGTAGTTATTATGACTCCGCCCTTGCAATCTTTGGTATCGAAAACTTCTATACCAGCTTCTTTAAGGTATTTTCTAACAGTGTCTACAATCTCTGTACTAGTGGGCACATTTACTTGTAATACAATGTTGCTTTGCTCGTACCTAAAAACCTCCTCATAAAGCTTTGCCGCAGGAGAGACAGAAGAGAAAATTCCTTCGGGCATATTTTTCACCGCTAACCTTAACACAATTTCTATTTATAAAGTTTATTTTGTTTTTGTTCAGAAAGAACGTTGCATTTTTATAGGCAGGCGGCTTGCGCCGCCCTCTAGGCCAGGCACGTAGAGGCGATTAGCGTAGCCTGGCAATTAATATATGGTTTGTAAAGATTTATAAAATTATCTACTTTGGTAAATATATTTTAGTAAAGTATAAATATATTTCCTTGCATATAATGTCAGGAGAAAGCGTGGACCGACGCTATACAAGACGGCCTGGCGGTAATGCTGCTCTCTAGTTTTTGAGGCGATAGGATGGAGAACGAAAGCGCCGGGGCTGGAAGATGGCCATATACAAGAAAAACAAAGAGCAAAATTGTAACAGTGCTCGAGCAGATGTGGAGAGAAGCAGAAGCGAAAAGGCACAGAAAGGAAGTAAAAGTAGATTATGCAGAGCTTGCAGATATAGCAAGGTGCATGATGAGCATAGTAGAAGCGACAGTGCTCAGCAGGAAGATGAAGGAAGCAGGAGTGAAAAGATCCTATGAGCTCGAGGCAAGCATTGAAAACGGCAAGTTCGCATGGCAATTGACCGGCAACGAGAATGATGCGTTGCCGGCCTCCCCGGCCGTCTCCATCCTATATTTAAAAATTAACGCCTATTTCTTATCATGCTCAGGATCGGCTACCATGTATCGATTGCCAAGAGCATAGACCTTGCTTTTGACAGGGCTCTTGCACTTGGTTGCACAGCGTTGCAGCTCTTCGTAACCAATCCTAGGAGCTGGAAGATGAAGGAGCTCAGCGAAGAGGAGAAAAAGCTGTTTGTAGAAAAGGAAAAAATTCCAGCAGTAGCGCACATGCCTTACCTTCCAAACCTCGCATCGCCAAGGGAAGATGTTTACAAAGCCAGCATAGAGGCGATGAAGGCAAACATGGCAAGATGCAACGAGCTCAAAATTCCATACCTAGTCACGCATCTTGGAAGCACGCTCGGGAGCAGCAAGAAGGAGAGCATAGAAAAGGTGGCAAGCGCCGTAGGGGAATGCATAGATGGCTATGAGGGCACGCTCCTTATGGAGAACGAAGCCGGGCAAAGGAACAGCGTCGGCTCGAAAATCGAGGAGATGAAGGAAATATATGAGATTGTAGGCTCTGGCAAGCTGGGCTTCTGCTTTGATACATGCCACGCATTTGAGGCAGGATATGATATAAGCAATGCAGAAACGATGCAAAATATAAGCAAAATGCTTGGCAAGGAGAGGATACATGTCATACACCTAAATGATGCCAAATATCCGCTCGGCTCGGGAAAGGACAGGCACGCCAATATAGGCCTTGGCTACATAGGTATAGAGGGCTTTAGGCACTTTTTTGAGAATAAGTGGATAAGCAAGAAGATAATGATCCTTGAAACGCCTTATAGCAAAAGGATAACCCCGCAGGAGGAGCTTGAGCTAGCGAAGAGCCTTGCAATGCACTGAGGTGCTTTTTATGTTTGGAAAAATGGCTAAGGTTGAGAGGATACTATATTTGAGGAAGGGCTTTAGGGTCAAGTGGGCTTGGAAGCCTGTTTTCTTCAAGTCCTTTGAGATAAGAGAGGGCATTAATCCGCACATGCTCATAGTAGGGGAGTCAGGAAGCGGCAAGTCAAACGCGAGCAAGCAGGTAATAAGCGAGCTTGCCAAGAAAGGCTACAATTTTGCAATCTTTGACCCGCATGATGAGTATGTAGACATTGCGAAAAGCACGCAGGCAAAGGTATATGATGCAGCCTATACGGGCATAAACATCTTCGACCTCGATGGTATGAGTGCAAAGGAGAAAAGCAGCGAGCTCACCGAATTATTCAGAAGAATCTTCAAGCTTGGCGAGGTGCAGAGCAACATACTATACAAGGTAATAAGCTACACATATGAGGTCGCTTCTGAGAAGGGAGTAAGGCCCAGCATAAACAGCTTGATCTATTCCATAAAAGTCTTCCTGAAAAATTCAAGCTCAACAAGAGAGAAGCTTGTTTTAAATACGCTCGAAAAGAGGTTCATGCTCGCCAATAGCACGCAGGATGGGCATGTTGGGATAGAGAAGCTGCTCGATTCCAGGAGCATCTTCGCTCTCTCCTCTTTGCATACGAGCGAGGCCCAGGAAATTTATATCGAGGGCATGCTTAGGAAAATATATACAAGAATGCTTGCATCTGAGAAGGAGAGGCTGAGGTTCTATATACTCATAGACGAAGTAGAGAAGCTTGGCCAAAGCACCATATTAGCAAGGTTAGCAAACGAGGGCAGGAAATATGGGATAGGTATTATAGCAGTTGCGCAGCATGCAAAGGAGGTTGAGAAGAGCCTGCGCGGCAACGCTTCGCTAGTCATGAGCTTCTACCAGAGAGAGCCAGAGGAGCTTAACTACATTTCGAACATGATCGCAGGAGGCAACGAGCTTGAGAGGTTTGCTGAGGTAAAGAAGGCTATTAGGAGATTGAGGCAGGGCGAGGCTGTAGTGCTTGGAATGGGCGAGCCTGAGATAGTAAGGTTCAGGCTCTTCGATGGCGAGGAGTATGTGCCTTATTACATATACAAGCTTGCAAAGGAGCCCATAAAAGAAGAGAGCTTGCAAGAGGAGCTTGCGAAAAGGGGCTTTGGAAACACGGAGATAGATAAAGGGATCAAGGAGCTTGCAAGCGAGGGCGTGCTGGCAATGCACCACATAGATGCACAGCCATACTATGGCAACTGGTACATGCTAAAGAGAAGGAACAGCGCTGAGCACGACATATGCGTAGAGCTTATAAGCATGCACCTGAAGAAGCTCGGCATAGGCAACAGGATTTACAACTCCTCTTATGGCCCAGACATTGTTGCAAGGATAAACGGCTTGAGGGTTGCGATAGAGTACGAAACCGGCAAGAAAAGCCCTGATGAGCTTGAGAAAATGCTCGGATACAGGAAGAAGCGCTTTGAAAGAATTATAGTTGTTGCAAACGAGAGAGCGAAGAATATGTACAGGGTGCAAGGAATAGAGCTCTTTGGCATAGGCTCTTTCCTTTCAATGAAAAGTCTTGGCTAGTTCTTTATCTTCATTGTCTTGTCGCTATGCCTGTAGAGATAGTACAGCTCCTCCTTCTTTGCCTCGAGCTCCTCCATTTTTGGCTTTAGCTCGGGCGCCAGCCTGTTCTCTATGCTCGCCATCGCAACCTTTCCGTTGCTCAGCTCCACCTCGACATAGGTATAGCCGTTCAGCATCTCTGTCTCCGTAATGCTCGCCCTTATCTCCTTAAGGAACGGATTGTCGGCGCTTCTCTGGAGAGCAGCCCCATCTACAACTATCTTGCCGTTAAGCATTATTCCTTCGGGCTCATGCCAGTTCGCACCAAAGAGGAGGGTCGAGTTGTTCCTTTCTTTTGTCAGGACAGTTTGCAACCTCGCTGGTTTTGGCAGTATGTGGTTTATGTCTATTATGTAATCTTTGCCGTTGTGGTTTATGTAGAATATGTCCCCTCCTTCCTCATTTCCAGGCGCGGTCTTTATCCTGCTTCTCCAGTCGCTTGGCAGCTCGCCCCTCTCAGCGAGGGGCGCAAGCAGCGTATAGATTCTCTCCTGCAAGGATGTCGCCTCGTCGAATTGACCACCAGGCACAGTCTTGTTCGGGTGGTTCCCTGATGCAATCAGTATGTAGCCAGACCTCTTTATTATATCGATTATTATTGGAGCCATCGGCAAGATAAACTCTCCAGGCTGCTGGTCTATGTTATAGATTACCTGCTTCTCCTTCTCCCTAAAATACTGCAGAAGTATCTCGTTCCTTTCTTCCTTGCTCAGATTCATGCCTTCAAGGAACTTGCTGAACTTCTCTGAATCGTCTATCTTATTTGAATCCCTTGGCATGTTCTTGTAGTTGTTCAAATTGCCCTCATATATGTCGCCGAGAATGAGGAGTATGTCTGGCTTCTTCTCCGCAATGTCGCGCAGCGCTGCCTTGAAAAGAGGATAATTGGCATAGTTGCCTATGTGAATGTCTTGTATGCTTGCTATCTTGAGCTTTGCATGCTCGCCTATCTCTATGTTGTCCTTCCTTAGCGAGAGAAGCAGGCCCTTGTCAAGGTATTTGAGCTCCCTGTCCTTTATCTCGCTCGGCAGCTTGTTAGAGAGGATTGCACGCTCCAGCTCCGGCTTGAATGCACCGTTGCTGCCATTTTCTTCCTGAGCACTTTTGGAATTTATCTTCTCCAGCAGCTCTTTTAGCTTTGGTTCTTCTTCTATGTCGCTCTTCCTTCTCTCCTCAGCTAGAAAGTTCGAGTCAAGGAAGGTAAACCTCGGCGTGCCGTTGCCGATGCTTATCATTGTTGCGCCTGAGCTCATCAGTCCGCGCTCTATTGCCTTCGTCTCGTTTGTCTTTACATGCAAATTATAGAGCTTAGCCCTCTTCTCCAGATCTGCGAACGGGCCCTGGTTCAATACTGCAAGCATGGAATCAGAGTGGTTGAGCAAAGGAAGTATCTTGTAATAAGAATAAAGGTTGTGGCCCTTTATAAGTATGTTTACCTTGCTGTTGGCGAGCTCTTTGAGTGCGTCGTTTTCCATATACTTGTAGAGCATAGCGCCCTCGTCTATTGTAGATTTTTGGGTATAGACCTCTATGGGGCTCTCCAAAATAACGTTGGAGCCGTTTACCTTGTAGGAACTTATCCTCTCGCCCTGTATAATGATGCTTCTCTTCCTCCCAAACGCGTCATTGATCATGGACTTGTAGTGCTCGTAAGCTATCTCATGTATAAGGTCTGCTGCAGACTTAGACAAAGGTATCTGCCTTGTAAATATGAGCGCCTGCGCCTTCCTCTTCGACATCTTCTCCATTGAAGAGCTGTCAACAGACTCGTTGAGCCTCTGGTTGAGGGCCCTTATCTTTACACTTATCCACTTCGCTTCTTTCTTGAGCTCATTGTATTCCCTTACATTGCCGTCGCCCTTCAGCTCCTTCAGCTCCTTCTTTATCTCCTTGAGCCTCTCTTTTGCTGATTTTATGGCATCCTCAACATCCTCTACATCTACCTTCTGCAGCGCAAGGTCGTAGAGCATCTCCAGCAAAAGCCCCCTGACCTCGAGCTCGGCGACTTCCTCGCTGTTTATGCTGAGTTTGACCTCGATGTTCTCGAGCTCCTCTAGGAGCTTCTCCCTCTCCTCCTTGCTGGCATTCTTGAGCTGCGACTTCAGAGCTTTTCTTGACTCTGTTGTAGACTTTATAATCTCCTTCCTAGAGCTTATCATCTCTCCAAGAACCTTCATCCTGTTGGCTATGCCCTCGGGATTGTAATTGTAATCATAGATTAGCATCTCCTCGAGGTGCTTTATGTTTTCTATGTCCTCTTTCCCAAACGCGTATATAATCTTCGCGCTCTGCGGAAGCTGGCGGAGTATTCTCTCAAGATGGGGCTTCATAACCGCAGCAGCATCTTCCAAGTTTGCAACGCCTTCCTCTATAACAAGCAGCCTGTTGAAATTGCCCATGGAGCCCTTTCTCGGCATGTCTGGCAATACGCCCCCAAGCACGACAAAAAACTCAGGCTTCTCTTCGTTTTTTAGGCTCTGCAGATAGTGGGCAAGGCCAATAAGATTGTCCTCGCTTTTGTACTTA
>JBAMLQ010000038.1:0-7298 GCA_039793505.1 Candidatus Micrarchaeia archaeon | reverse complement strand
TGCAATGATGCCAATGATTGAAACGAACCTTGAAACCGTGAGGAACCCCACGAATAAATTCGTGAGGAGGATGTCAGTTTTATGATAAAAGTTAATAAAGTAGACTGCAAGAAGTAATTATGGATTATTATCTCAAATGTACAAAATGCGGAGAGGTTTATGATAGACACTATGAAGGTCAAACCTGCAATAGATGTGGCGGCCTGCTAGAAGTTGTCTATAAAGGCAACTTGCCAAGAATAAGAAAGATTAGCTCCTTTTGGGATTTCAAGCCGATCCTGCCAAAAGGGAATTACAGGGAATTTGAGGTGGGCCTTACTAAAACCATTGAAGGCAAGGAAGAAGGTCTTTGGCTGAAGCTTGAGACAGATAATCCTACACATTCATTCAAGGACAGGGGTTCAGTTATAGAAGTAGCAAAGGCCAAGGAGTATGGATTTGACGAGCTTGTTTGTGCATCCACAGGCAATATGGCTTATTCTCTTGCATATTATGCCAAGGCCTACAATATAAAGGCAAAAATTTTTGTAAGCAAAAATGTCAGTAGAGACAAGATGGAGTATATAAGGAAGACGCACGATGCCGATGTAACGAAAATTGATGGTGATTTTACCATGGCGCAAAAGCATGCAGAACATTATGCAAAAGCAAAAAATGTCTTCCTGGCTGGGGACTATTGCTATAGAAAAGAGGGCCAGAAAACCATAATGTACGAGCTCATTAATCATGATCCAGATTATATTTTTGTCCCTATAGGCAACGCCACGCTCCTAAGTGGCGTGCTAAAAGCGCTAAATGAGATAAAGAATTCACATTCATTGAGAAAGCTGCCGAAGGTAGTAGGCGTAGAGGCAGAGAAATGCAGCCCACTTTACAAGGCAATGAAGACCGGCAAGCTCAGATACGAAGAACCTAGAACAGCGGCTGATGCGATAGCCGTAGGATATCCAACTTTTGGCATGCAGGCGATTGGTCTGCTAAAAAGATTTGGAGGATATATTACAACGGTGGGCGATGCAGAAATGGAGAGGGAACAGGAGCTCTTCTATGAAAAATATGGCTTGATTGCAGAACTCGCTGGCGTTGCTTCAATTGCAGCTTACAAGAAAATAAAGCCTAAAGGGAAAAGTATAGCAATAATAAGTGGTGGCAACATCTGATTAGAAGATGTGCAGTGCGAAAAACCTGAATACCCTGACCAAAAACCTGTACCATGCGCTGCTCTTCTTTTTCACATCCTTTACAAGAGGCTTGTACTTCACCTTCTCTTCTGGCGTGAGCTTGCCCTCCTTAACTATCTCAGTCTTCTTTCCATCTACTATTTGTGTTTCAGTCTTGCTGACTATATCCTTTCTAACCATTGCATACCATTCATCAAGCGTGCTCCCGTGGAGTTTTATCATGCGGAGGAAATCCTTCATCTTCACGGGCCTTTTCCTGCCCGTCTTGTCCTCCTCGACCGCTGGTATGAGCGCAGCCTTGTCGCATATCGCAGCGATATCGGCCTGGGAGAAGCCCATCGTTGCCCTCGCCAATCTGCCAAAATTTATATGGCCAAGAGGCATGTTCCTTGTATTGTATATGAATGCAGCCTTCCTTGCCCTATAGTCTGGCGGCGGTATGTATATTGATTCTCCAAATCTCCCGCTTCTTTTCAGTGCAGGGTCTATGTCCCAAGGTGCATTTGTTGCACCTATTACAAATATACCCTCAGGATTCTTCTCAACGCCGTCCATCTCTTGGAGGAATTGGTTTACTGCCATTCTCATGTAGCTTTGCGATTCGCCACCACCTTCTCTCTTCATTCCGAGCGCATCAAGCTCGTCAAAGAAGACGATGCAGGGTGTGTTCTTCCTCGCCTGCTCAAATACAGCATGCATGTTCTTTTCAGTATTGCCAGCATACATATCTACAATCTCGTTTATTCTTGCAATTATTACATTTGCGCCAGTCTCTCCGGCTATCGCGTTTATGAGGTATGTCTTTCCATTGCCTGGCGGACCATAAAAAAGAACACCCAGGCCAAGCTTTTTGCCATACGCCCTAAGGAGTTCAGGCTTCTTTATTGCAAGTATTATATTCTCGTATATAAGCTCCTTCACCTTTTCCAAATCGGCTACATCTTTGAAGGTCATGTTTGACTTGTGCCATTTTGTCTGCTTTATCTGGCCTTCTTCTATAACTGTCTTTGTTTCTGCTGCTTTGCCTTTCTCCTCCTTTTCTTCCTCCTTCGGAATCGGTCCGGCCATCTTTTGCTTGAGCTGCTCTAGCCTTATTTTAGCCTGCTCGTAGTTTGGATTCTTGGCAAGCGATTTCTGATACCACTCCTTCGCACCTTCATAATCATGCTGGTACTCGCTGATTATGCCCATCACATAAGGCGCATCATAGCTATCCGGCTCTATCCTAAGCACATAATCTATATCCCTAGTAGCTTCGTCATACCTGCTTAGTATCGCATAGCTTAAGGCCCTGTTAAAATAAGCGCTCGAGTAATTTGGGTCAACCTTTATTGCCTGGGTGTAAAGGTCTATAGCCTCTTCAAATTTGTTCGCCTCGAACATCTCTCCTGCTTTCTGATAAAGCTCTTTGGCCAATGGGTTTACATCTTTCTTGCCATTTTGGCCGCTTGGCTTGTCATCGTTCATGTTATCACAGCTTCAGCCCAGACTGCTTATAATAATTGCTTTTATCCTTTAAATTATTATCTGATATTCTGTCTAAGAACATATTAAGTTCGTGGTCTACTATAGAGATGTATCTGTTCTCCCTTCTTGCATTTAGAAATTTGCAACTTTTAAACTTGGATGAAAGCTCCTTGACTCTTCGATTAAGTACCTTGAGATACTTATCCTTCACTTTGTACAACCCATTTATCTGCTTTATCACCAGCTCGCTATCCGATGTTATTATTAAATCATTATCTAATCCATAGAGTTCTTTTACTTTCTCAAGTGCATATATAATTGCCATATACTCGGCAAAATTGTTTGTCTTTTTTCCATTGTATAGGACTTCTCGTAGTATCTCCTTCTTTGAGCTATCCAAAATCAGATATCCTGACGCGCTTGCTCCAGGATTTCCTCTGGAAGCGCCATCTGTATAGATATAAAACTCCATTTCATCATAAATGGAATAAAATATTATAAAATACTTTTGATGCAATAAATAGATATATGAAAGTCCAAAGCGCTATAGAGTACATTACCACTTACGGCTGGGCCATAATGATAATGGGCATCGTTTTGTCTGCACTATACTTTTTAGGCTTGTTTAATCCACCTACAGGGCAAGAATGCCTTCTTCCAGCCGGATTCAGCTGTACAAACATATACCTTTTCCCAAATGGGTTGCTGAACATAAATCTCATGCAAGTTACTCAGTCACCGATAAATATAACTGGGATAGGATGTACATCAAACCAGAGCTTAATACACATGCAGACATATAGCATAGCCAACCAGATCTATATGCCAATAGGCTCAAACTATACTTTTTCTGTATTTTGTTACACATCAAACAGCGTATATATAGGAAAACTTGGCAGCCTTTATAATGGATACCTAATAATAAATTATACCTCCACCACTACAGGATTCCCACATATTATAATTGGACAGATAATTGCAAGGGTCTCATGATTACAATTTATTTATTTTTCTAAGGTCGCCAATTTTGCCAAAATCGAGGATTTCATCTTCTGCTATACAAAGCACATTTAGGCTATTTTCATCCATTTTCCTAAATATCGGAGAAATTTCAGAAAGCCTTTCGAGATTGACAGATACGCCTTCGGCAAAATAGTTCATAGCAGGCAATATTAGGATTTTTCTTCTACCATATGCACCAAAAAGAAAACATTTGAGCTTCTCTTTTGCGCCTACCTCATTGTACAGTGTAATTGCAGGATGGACATGCCCCATTATAAGCCACTTGCCTTTCTTTTCGCGCGGCAATTCCTCTCCATGGAAGAAAAGGTAATTTCCCATTAAGGCTTCTTGGGCGTATATTTTTATATCAAGCGAGCTCTTTAGGCGGTCTACAAAGTTATCATGATTGCCTTTAATCAGGATAATTTCTTCAATTCCACTGTCTCTTAGGAAATTTACAAATCCATAAAGTTCATTAAATTCCTCAACATGAACTTCTGAAAACTCATTTTTTATATCCCCATCAACTATTATACGCTTTGGCCTTTTTTTAGATATTGCTTTGCCAAGCACCTCTTCGATTTTTTTAAGGTTGACTTTTGGAAGGAATATACCGTTTTTTGACATTACTCCTTCATATCCCAAGTGCAAGTCAGCGCAAGCAATGGCAGAAAGTTCACTTATATAGATAAGCGGCGTGCCTTCGATTATCTCCAACTTGTCGATAAACACTCAACCACTCTTTATAATTTTGAGAATCTTTCTATGCAACTCCTTGATGCGCTTTCTCCTGTCTTTCATCATCACTATATCTGCTTCACCAAAAGTAAGCAAAAGATGCGAAAACGGCGAAGGAACTTTCGTTTTTATTATTTTATAGCTTATTTCGCCATTTCCAATGCCTTTCAGTATTTCTTTTGCACGCGGAAGGTCCATCACATCTTCAAGTATCTCCCTGTATGTTTCCTTTATTATGGGGAAGTTTGGATTTATCTCCTCAACTGCATTTAGTAATGATTGTGCATTGAACTGCTGTTTGCCAACGCTTATTTTCTGCCCTTTGTAATTTCTTAGAACCATGAAGCTTCTTGCAGCGCAGTGCCTAAACCTCCTTTTCATCATCTCTGTCCTTCTTATATTCTCTTTGAGAAGGCGCGTTATATCTGTATTTTGCACGTTGGAAAAAATTTCTTTTATAGACTCTTCCCTTATTTTAGTTTCTGATGATAGCACAAAGCCGTTGTCGCTGACCATGACTCCTATATCTTCATTGTACATCTCCCCTATAAGTATTGCAAAAATCCTTGAAAGTGCATCATTGACACGCCTGCCGTATAGGGAATTGAATATTATATAGTTTAGTTCGCCCTTCAAATCCTTTGTAAACTCTATCAGGATAAACCTCTCATTTGGCACATATTTTGCGTAGAGGATTTGTTCTACAAAATACTGGAGAATCGAATCCTTGGCGTTTTTGTCTGCAGGCAATTCATCTAATATTTCATAAACCTCTTTTGACTTGATCCCTTTCAATGCGGCGAGCCTGTTTTTTGGCAGAGCCCTAGCCACAGCTTCAGCAAATCTTTTCCTAAATTTGCCTATTTCTACTGCAAGCTCGTAGCTCAAAGGCAATTGCTCTGAGAACCAAGGAGGAATTGTCGGATATTTTGTCTCAGCCCTGCTTACGAAGCATCTCATCCCCCTCGCAAAGTCGAATCTGTAAAGCCTGCCACCAAGAACAAATATATCCCCAGGCTTTAGCCTTGAGAGAAAATCCTCTTCTATGCTCCCAATCCATCTCTTGCCCTCATATACATCTACAGCAACTTCATCAGGTATTGTGCCTAGGTTTAGATAGTAAATGATCTTTGTATATCTGCCCCTCCTTCCAAACATACCCTCCTTTTCATCATACCATATCTTCCCGTATACCCTCCTGCTTTCCAAGCCAACATAGCTCCCAGAAAGATACTCGAGAAGCGAGACAAAGTCGCTCTTCTGGAGTGCATGGTAGGGATAAGCATTCCTTACAAGATCATAGGCATCATCTACTTTCCATTTCCTTGTCAATGACATTCCAACAATGTGCTGTGCAAGCACATCTAGGGGATTCCTAGGCACAGAAAAAGTATCGAGAAGTCTCTTCTTTGCACTATAAAGCATTACGGAGCATTCTACTAAATCATCCCTGTTTACAACAATTATCTCGCCTCTTGCAGTATCATAAAAATTGTGTCCACTTCTGCCTATGCGCTGTATCGCCCTTGTTATACTCTTTGGAGAACCAAGTTGCACCACATTGTCTATAAAACCTATGTCTATGCCTAGCTCAAGGCTTGTAGAAGAGACTACGCATTTTAGTTGGCCTTTTTTGAGCATGTCTTCTACGCCAAGCCTAACTTCCCTAGATAATGAACCGTGATGCGCCGCTATTTCTTCCTCCGTATACTTGAATTTTCTTGATAAGTTGAATACGACGCGCTCTGTGCCACTCCTCGTGTTGGTAAATATAAGTGTAGTCTTGTTTTTTTCTATTATGTTGTTAAGTATCTTGTATATTGAATTTTCTATTTTCTCATCGCTTGAATTTATTATGTCTTTAACAGGGCATATTGTTTCAAATTCCATTTTCTTGTCCCATGTGGCATCAACAATGTAGCAATCCCTCTCAGAATCACCTTTATACCCGACAAGAAATCTGGCTGCTTCCTCGAGTGGATATAAAGTGGCACCTAGACCTATTCTCACAAAATCATGCCCACAAATCTCTGCAAGCCTTTCAACAGATACAGATAAATGAACGCCGCGCTTGTTGCTAGCGAGCTCATGCAGTTCGTCTATCACAACAAACTTTAGATCCTTGAAGCTTTCAGAGAACTTGCTTGCATTAAGCAATATCGCCAAGCTTTCTGGAGTTGTTACAAGAATATTCGGCGGATGCTTTAGCTGCCTTTGCCTCTCCTTTTGCTCCGTATCCCCAGTCCTTATGCCGACTGTTATTTTCTGCTTTGCATCAAATTCTCTGTATATCTCCTCCAATGGCTTGGTAAGGTTTCTGTATATATCGTTGTTCAAGGCTCTAAGAGGAGAAACATAAATGCAGTAGACCTTTTCCTCCAATTTGCCTGCATCTGCAAGGTCCATTAGCTCGCTTAGTATTGCCATAAAGGCAGAGAAAGTTTTGCCACTCCCCGTAGGTGCTGTTATAAGCACATTGTTCTGCGACCTTATCAGCTTAAAGGAAAAATATTGCGGGGGAGTAAGCTCCCTGAAATGCTCCTCGAACCACTTCCTTATTCTGGGGTTGAGCACTTCTAGGCTCTCTTCCTTTCCAAAACGCTCAGCATACTTTATCATACAATCGCTGGAAGAAACAGCAAGTTATATAAAATAATATCAATAAATATATAATCCTGACGGCGGGGTTTGGAGATGGGAAAAAAAGATATAAAAAAGAAGCTTGAAATGTTCAAGAGAACGCAGGATATTAACAGCATTGTCGAAAAAGGGAGCATAGAAGGGCAGGCTCTTCTCGAGAGCGCTGGCGAAGATAGGCCAGCAGAAGCTGAGCACGCATTCGATTTAATAACTAAGAATGAAATGCTTCCCATAGAGAAAAGAGAAAGAAAGGAGAAAAAGGTAGCATCA
>JBAMLQ010000037.1:0-7639 GCA_039793505.1 Candidatus Micrarchaeia archaeon | reverse complement strand
AGCCTCGCTTATTGTCAGGTTGCTTCCTCCTGCTATGTGTATCAACGCACCCTTCGCTCCTTCTATGTCTACATCAAGCAGCGGATGCTGAAGCGTAGAAGTAATCGCTTTCTCCACTCTGTCAGCGCCATTGCCGTAGCCTATGTTGATTACAGCCATGCCCGTATTCATAACGACATTCCTAAGGTCTGCAAAATCAAGGTTTATCAAACTCGGCAAGGTTATTGTGTCTGCTATGCCCTTGACTGCGTTTCCTGTTATGTTGTCTACAAGTGCAAAAGCCCGTTCTATTGGCAGATTAGGAACATATGAGAGAAGCCTGTCGTTTTCTATTACTATTGCAGTGTCTACCTCCTTTGCAAGCTGCTGTATGCCCCACTCTGCCTTCTCCCTTCTGCTTCTTTCAAGGGCAAATGGATATGTAACTGCAGCAATTACAGTTGCACCGTTCTCCTTCGCAATCCTCGCAACAATAGGCGCTGCGCCTGTGCCTGTGCCGCCGCCCATGCCTGCAGCTACAAAAACAAGGTCATAGCCTTCAAGAGCTTTCTCTATCTCAGCCCTGCTTGAATCTGCGCATTTCGCTGCAATCTCCGGGAAGCCTCCTGCGCCGAGGCCATTTGTTATTTCCTTTCCTATAAGCAGCTTCTTATGGGCGTTGATAATGTTAAGATGCGCAAGGTCAGTATTTATCGCGATTGTATCTGCACTCTTTATGCCGTTGGCAAAAAGCCTGTTCACTAGGTTGCTTCCTTGGCCACCAACTCCTACGACAGCGATCCTAGGAGTAAACAAATCATAGTCCTCTACCATTTTTTCACCTACAAATATTAAAAAATCAAATCATTTCTAGGTCGCTGTAATTTCCGCTCTTCTCTTCAGCAGCTTTTCCGAGTATGCTTGCTCCCTTCACTCCTGTGACTATTGCAACTATCTCTATCTGCCCTTCATATCCAGGTATTATCCTTGCGCCCCATTTTACATTCGCCTTAGGGTCCATGCGCTCTGTTATGAGCTCACCAGCCTTTATCGCATCTCCAAGCGTCAGGTCTGATGCGCCAGAGATGTGTATTAAGGCACCCTTTGCATTTTCAAAGTCAACATCAAGGAGCTTGTTCTTCAGCACAGCTTCAGCAGCTGCTGTCACCTTGTCGTTTCCTTTGCCTGTTCCTACTGAAATGAATCCAACATCGCCACTTCCCATTATTGACCTCACATCTGCGAAGTCTATGTTGATCAGGCTTGGTTGTGTTATTGTCCAAACAAGCCCGCCAATCGCCTTTGCCAATATGTCGTCAGCCATTGCAAATGCCTCAGGCATAGGCAAGTTTGGAACAAGCTTTACAAGCCTGTTGTTGTCGAGTATTATTACGCTGTCGCTGTATTTTCTTAGCCTCTGTATGCCCTCTTCAGCCTTCAGCTTCCTCACCCTCTCAAGGTCAAAAGGATAGGTTACCATTGAAACGACTATTGCACCCTGTTCCTTCGCAATCTGTGCAACTACAGGTATTGCTCCAGTACCAGTGCCTCCACCCATACCTGCACATAGGAAGACAAGCTGTGCTCCGGCAACTACATCCTCTATTGCCTGCCTGTCTACCTCTGCTGCTTTTGCTCCTACATTTGGATCTCCGCCGGCACCAAGGCCTCTTGTTATGCTCTTCCCAATAAGTATCTTCTTTATCCTGTCGTCTATTATCTTAAAATGTTGAGCATCAGTGTTTATAGCAACGAGCTCAGTGCCCTTTACTCCAACTTTAAGAAGCCGGTTCACTGTGTTGTTGCCTGCTCCTCCTACTCCTATTGTTACAATCTTTATCTGCGGGGTCTCTCCAAGATTCTGCTCATTGCCACTCTTGCCCAAAAATTCATTTGCAAAGTCTACCATACCGATCGCCTGATAATAGATATAGAATATAAATTTAAAAATCTTTTGTAGAAAAAGTGAATACTGGAAATACTTTTTTAGCTTGATATATATACATCTTTTTGCAATTGATAACGGCACATACTTTTTTATTAAAATAAATAAAAATTTATCAAAGTATCATAAATTGTATTTTAGCTTTGCTCCTCAAGCTTCTCCTTCTTCTGCATCTTGAACATCTCGATTATTTCCTTTGTCGTCGTTGCGTCTTCCGGGCCTTTGTCGCTCCTTATGGTGCCGACTATCCTTGGGAAGCGGAGTGCATAGCCTGTATCGCCTTCCCCCTCTCCTTTTCCGCATGTGTGCGTTGGCGATTTTGTAATCTCGTCCGCCTTCACTGTAACCACATACTTTGGCTCAACCCAAAAGTCTGGCTCTATTTCAGAGATCACCCTTGCAGGCTTTGACTTCACCTTTATCTTTTCAAGAAGATTTCTCAATTCTTTCATCTGCTCCTCGCTGAAGCCCGTACCTATCTTTGTCACTGTTTCAAAAGCGTCCTTCTTCTCATTGTATACACCACACAGGAGCCCTCCGAATTTGAACTCGGCCCGTGTGCCCTTTCCAAGATAATAACCTAATATTACAAGGTCTACTGTGTCTGAGAGCTCTCCACGATAGCTTCTCTTCATCTTTATCCAGCTGAACTTCCTTGCGCCAGCAATGTACTTTGCATCAAGCTCCTTTGCGACTATGCCTTCAAGACCTTTTTCTATCGCTTCCTCGAAGTATCTTTCAAGCTCCTTTGGGGAGGTTGCTATTATCCTATCGGCAAGGAGTATTGTACCCTTGTTCTTTACAATCTTCTCAAGCATGGCCCTTCTCTCATGATAAGGCTTGTCCAAGTAACCTTCTCCGTTCAGATACATAAGATCGAATGCAAAAAGGTGGAGCGGCAATTCCTGGCTCATCTCAGTAACGCCGTGCTTCCTTTTCCTCTGTATCGTCTCCTGGAATGGGTGAAACTCACCGGTTACCTCGTTATATGCTATTGCCTCACCTTCTATTATCGCACTCTCTGCATCGAGCTCTTCCAATGCCGCTTTGGCAATCTCAGGGAACATCGACGTTAGCCTCTCAAGCCTTCTTGAAAAGATTTCTACCTTTTTTGCCTTTTTGTCAACATGCACCTGAGCCCTTAGCCCATCGTATTTGCTCTCTACCGCGCACTTGCCGTGCATCTTTTCCAATATTTCCTCGGCAGTTGGCAAGCGCTCAGCAAGCGCAGGCCTTATCGGGCTAAAGAGCTGCACCTTGAAGTTTTCTATACCTTTTATGCCTTCTTTCGCAAGCGTCTCAGCAACCTTGCCAAGGTCGCTGCAAATATTATAAGCATTTTCCAGCTGCTCCTTGAACTTCCTTTCGCCTGTTACAAGCTTTGAGAGCGCTTCTAGGATTGTGGCGTCTCCTACGCCAAGTCTGAGCGTGCCAAGAGAGAATCTTACTATATACCTGCCCTCAAGGGGCGTGGAAGCAGACAAGAGCTCAGCAAGCATCTTTATCTTTGCTTCTTGGCTCCCTTCTCCGCCTGTTGTTGCTATCTTGTACATTGTATCGAAAACTTCTCCAAGCTCGAATTTCTTGGAGCTAAGCCTCTTGAGCTTGGATTTTGCGATAAGGCCTTCTGCTGTCTCCCCAAGGTCGCCTGTCCTCTTGAAATCCCTATCCACATCCTCCTTGCTAAATCCAGTAGCGGTTGCTATAGCAGACTCGACAAGTTTCTCGGCCATGCCGGTCTCTATTCCTTCGAAAGGTGGGCTCAGTATTCCTTGGGTCATATATACTAGCTTCTTAAGCTCCTCCTTCTTCGCCTTTTTGAAGAGATCGGTAAGTATGTCTATCATCTCCAGCCTTGATGAAACACCCTCTAGTTTCTCATAATACTTCGCAACCTCTTCGAAGAGCATGCCACCACATTTATAAATGCGATGAAAGAGTATTTATAATCTTTTCCAAAAAGGGAAAGCAATTAAAAGCTTCGCAGAATCTACACCATTCTTTTTATAGCTTTTCAAAAGGAATAGAAATTAGGTGGTTTTATGAAAAGCTTTGCGTGCAGGGACATCGGCATGGATTGCGACTTTGTAGCAAAGGCAAGGACAGAAGAGCAGCTCATGAAGAAAATAGCAGAACATGCGAGGAAAGCGCATAACATGCAGACAATAGACGATGCTACAATGGCAAAGATAAAGGCTGCAATAAAGGACGTCTGACTCTAAACGTCTGACGCTTAAACTTTCCCTTTGTTTTCTTTTTGTTTTTTTGCAATCTATTTATAATTTTTAGCTCAATAAGAAGATGTGCTTGAGATAGAAGGATTAAGTATAGAGGAAAGCAGTCTTGTATACAAGCCAGCAGAAGACTCCTTCTTAGCCATGAAGGCGATAAGCAAGATAGCAAGCAAGATGGGCAGGAAAGAAGTAGATGTTGCAGATATCGGCACAGGGACCGGCTTGCTTGGCATTTACGCTGCAAGCATGCTAAACACGAAGAGGCTTGTGCTTGCTGACATAAACCCACATGCTGTCGAGCTTGCAAAAAGGAACTACAAACTCAATAGGCTAAAACTAAAGAACAAGAATACGGATGTTGAAATCATAAGAAGCGACCTTCTTCAAAATATACAAGGGCGTTTTAATTTGATAATATTCAATGCACCATACCTTAGGGGCAGCATCTCTTCACATCTTCCAATTATAGAAAAGGCCTGGAACGGAGGCAGGAGGGGTATAGAGGTATCTGAAGAATACCTTAATGAAGCCCAAACTAAGCTTAGAGAAAATGGTACTGTATTGCTAATAGCAAGCTCGCTCAGCGACTTCGAAGGGCTAAAGGAGCGAATAAAAGAGCTAGGCTATAGAATCGATGACATTATAAAAGAGCACTACTTCTTCGAAGATATAATAGCGCTTACCCTCAAGAGATAAGAAACTTTTCTTCTAAGAATATTTATGCAAGATTTTGGGAAAATGAACAGTGCGCTTGTGAGATACCTTGTAGATTCAGGAAAGCTCAAAACCCCAAAAATCATAGAGGCTTTTGAAAATGTGCCTAGGCACCTCTTTGTAACACAGGAGCATGTTGAAGAGGCTTATCTCGATGAGCCGCTTCCACTCATAGAAGGCACCACAATACCCCAGCCTTCTGTCATGGCCAGCATGCTTGAAGCGCTTGAGCCAAAAGAGGGTGATAAGGTTCTTGAAATAGGGACTGGAAGCGGCTGGGGCACTGCGTTGATAAGTTATTGTATTGGCAGCAGGGGTCTTGTAATCTCTATCGAAGGAAATATGTTTGTGGCCAGCTTCGCAAAGAAAAACATTCAGAAGATTAAAAGTGCTGAGAATATAGAAATTTTCATAGCAGACGGCAGCGGCGGCTACGAGAGAAGGTCGCCTTATGACAAAATTATCTATGGCATGGCGATGCCCCGCATACCAATGAATGTGCTCAGTCAGTTGAAGGTTAATGGCGTATTAGTCGCACCTGTAGGAGGAAAAGATTTGCAAAAAATCAAAAAAATTGTAAGGGTAAAGGAAAACAAATATGATGAAAAGGATTTTGACGAAGTTGTTTTTTCGCCGGCCTATGGTAAGTTTGGATTTCACGAATTTTAGCAAAGCTTATCTTTTTTGACAAGCAAATAAAAGTATGCACAGAATTACTTATCTCCCACTTCACGGAGGCAAAGCCCCACGATGGCTGTTCTCGAGGATGGTCAAGCTCGGAGAGGAGATAAGTAACGTAATAATTGATGAATATGGGGCTGATGAACTTCTTGCAAGGCTTACAGACCCGAATTGGTTCCAGGCTCTTGCATGCGCTCTTGGCTATGACTGGCATAGCAGCGGCACGACAACTGTTACTATGGGTGCACTTAAAGAGGCATTGAAAGAAAACACTGAAATTGCGATTGCTGGAGGCAAGGGGAAGGCAGGAGTCAATACGCCGAACGAGATAAGAGAGCTCTCAGACACAATCTCTGTAAGCAACGAAGAGAAGCTTGTAGAGTATAGCAGGCTTGCTGCGAAGGTTGATGGAAGCATGGTCTACGACAACATCTCCATCTACCACCACTCTTTTATATTCACAAAAAAGAAGTGGGGCATTGTCCAACAAGCAATGGAGAACAGAGGAACAATGGCGATAAGATTTCAATGGAATTCGGACAATGTTGATGAGAAGGATTTTGCAAACGAGCCGCATACAGGCATAGATGCTAACCAAAGCAAGGAAAGCCTTGACCTGACATATGAAAAGAATGAGTGGAGCAGGAAGGGGCTTGTAGAGGCACTGCAAGAGCTAAACGAGTCGAATGCAATAATATATCCGGAGAGGCATGCAATAATACAGAGGCTTGATTTGAGTGAGAAGGGCATGGAAGTGCTAAGGAAAGCCTATGATATGGATCCAAAAGACTACAAGGAACTTCTACTTATAAAAGGGGTCGGAAGATCAACAATAAGGTCGCTTGCAATAGTAGCGAGCCTTATATATAACAAAGAGCTTGCAATGCGCGACCCTGTGCTTTATGCATATAACGTTGGCGGAAAAGACGGCATACCATACAGGATAAGCAGAAGCCACTATGATTCGATAATAGAGAGCATGAAATATATTACTGACAAGGCAAATTTGCCAAAAGAGGAAAGGTACGCTGTGCTTAAGAGGCTCGGCTCATCTTTTTAAATCTTGTTTTGGAAATACTTTTAGAGAACATGCCAAAGAAAAACCCAAGAGTAAGTGTTGTGATACCCACAATCGAAGAAGAAGGAGTATTTGAAATTATAGACAGGCTCAGGGAGAGGATAAATGACGTGGAGATTATAATAGTAGACAAAAGCAGCGAGGCGTATGAAAGGAGGCTCCTTGAGAAGGGGGTAAAGGTAATAAGGCAGCACGACAGGGGGGTTGAAAAAGCGATTATGCTAGGACTAAGGAATGCGCATGGAGAGATCCTTGCAAGCATAGACGGCGATGGAACGCATGATGTAGAAGGAATATTTAAAGGAATTAAACTTGTCGAGGAAGGAAAAGCAGACCTTGTCCTTGGAAACAGACTCGGCCATATTAAGAATGGGGCGATGAACCAGTATCTGCAGTTTGGGAACAAGGTGATAAGCACAGCATTCAACAAACTGTACAATACAAACATACACGATTTCCTTGTGGGGCTCTTTGTAATGAGCAGGAAGGCCTATGAAGAGGTAAAGAATGTCGAGCCTTATAGGGCAGGGCATGCTGGAATATTTGCTATTGAGCTTGCAAAGAGAGGCTTTAAAATAGCAGAAGTTCCAATCAATTATTACCCAAGAAAGGAGGGTGAATCTAAGCTTACAAGGTCGAAGTTTTTTTACGGCATAAATGTGGTTGGTCAAATGATAAGGTTTGCGCGCGATTATAGCCCGCTTCTCGTTTTTGGAGGCATAGGCTTAGTTTTTATACTTGCAGGTCTTGCCCTTGGAATATATGTAATTTACAACTTCCTTGCTACAGGGGCGTTTACTCTTATAGGAAGATCGCTCATAGCATTCATGCTTTTCATAACAGGCGTCCTTTCTGTAATAGCCGGATTTATAATAGATCTTTTAATAGGTATAGAAAAGAGAATAGAAAGGCTGGAAAAAGAAAAGAAATAAAATAATCAGAGCTTGCCTATATCTTTTGTTGTATCCACCACTAGCATAGGCTTTCCTGGCTCCCAGTTTGCTGGTA
>JBAMLQ010000036.1:0-7649 GCA_039793505.1 Candidatus Micrarchaeia archaeon | reverse complement strand
TTCCTGCCTCTCCCATCTCTAACCCAGAAAAATTCTACATACCAGATTTTATAACCGCTATTGTTATAAAAGGCAAATATGTTGTTATAGAGCCGCACACTGCCGATTTCATAACCTTGGACTATTTGGAAAAGATAAAGTACTTCAAAGACTATTTTCATTTCTACATGGTCTTGGCATCAGACAAGCTCATAGAAAAAATAAGGTTCGACGTGCTAAATTATGTAGACGAATACTGGTTTGTTGCAGATTCAGGTTGGATCTTCTTCGAGCTGGAGGAGAAAAGGGCTATAAGATACCTGCAGGAACTCAAGTCAAAGGGTGAAGTAAGGAGTATCGAAGAGCTTTCAAGCTACTTGCATAAAGTTGCCAAGGAGATAGAGAGAATAAATACGCTTAAGGCTCTGGGTAGGCAAAAGGGTCATAGCTAAGGCACATTGTAGCCTCTTCTTTTGAGCTCGTCCCTGTCCATTATGCTGTATCTCCAGATTATGTCCCCTCGCTCGTTGGTTTGCACAACCCAAGGCTTGACAAGTACAATATCGCCCTCCTTTACCCAGAAGACCCTCCTGAGCCTTCCCGGTATTGTGCAGAGCCTTTCATTGTTGTCCGAGCACAGGACCATGAAGTTGGAAGCACCAGCCGCCTTGGTAACCCTTCCTATGACTTCGTTCCCCCTAGGGAGCATGAGCCTGTGTACAGTTTCTGTTTCGTTTTTCATAAAAATACCTAATAGTATTTTACAGTATATCTAGCGCCGCACGCTTCGCATACAATGGTAACGAATCCCCTTTCAACGCTCTCGAACTTTGTATCTGGCTTGTGGCACTCTTTGCATATTACATATAAATCGAAATATTTCTTTATCTTCTCGTTTATCTCCTCATTGTTTACACGCTTGCTTATTATGAGCCTGCCTTCTTCTATGCTTGCCGGAGCGGCGAGCTCCTTGCTCATATACCTTGCCATCTCCTTCTCGTCTCTTCTGGCAATATCTGCTATCTGGGCAAAGTTCCTTATTATCGTCTTGCTGCCCTGCACTATTGAATCAGCCACCGGTATCTTGAAATCCACGTTCTCTTCGCTTAGCTTGGGCAATTGCGAAAAGGCTCTATCTAATAAAGCGTCATAATCATACTCCACAGAAATCACGTTATTATTTTTCATCGAACTATTTTATATCTTTCCTTCCCTATAGGATTATGCTCGAGATAAAGATAGGACACAGGGGAGCTGGCGGCGAAGCCCCGGAGAATACGCTCAAGAGCTTCGAAGAGGCGATAAGAAGCAAAATAATAAATGCAATAGAGCTTGATGTCAGGCGCACCAAGGACAAGAAGCTCATAGTCATGCATGATGAGAAGCTGAAGAGGCTTGCAGGAATCGACAAGTATGTTTTCGAGCTTAATCTAGATGAGATAAAGAAGATAAGGGTAGGCGGAGAGGAGATACCAACCCTCGAAGAGGCGCTAAATTTCATAGACCACAAAGTCCAGCATATACTCATAGAGATAAAGGAGCCTGGCTATGAAAAGGAGATACTGCGGGAAGCGAATAAAGTAAAGGACATTGCCATATTTGTTTCATTTCATGAAGAGGCCCTCAAGGCAGTGAGGAAGCTCGATGGAAAAGCGGAGATAGGATTCATATACGTAAACGAGAAGAAGCCTATAGAAAAAGCCCTTGAGATGGGCGCAAAGTACTTATTGCCGCTCTATAGATTCACCCACACTGAAAATGTAGAGAAAGCGCACGAAAACGGATTAAAGGTAATAGTCTGGACCATAAACACGAGGGAAGAAGCAGAAGAGTATGCAAAGAAAGGAGTCGACGGCATAGCCACAGACTATCCAGAGATATTAAGAGGCCTGTGAAACAAAAGAAAGAAAAAGAAAAAATCAGAGAAGTGCAGCTGCGGTTATGAAGACAGGCGCAAGGAGTATAGAGATTGTGCTTACTACCTTTATCATTGAGTTGAGCGCCGGGCCGGCTGTGTCCTTGAGCGGATCCCCAACAGTGTCTCCGACAACTGCTGCCTTGTGCGTTTCGCTTCCTTTGCCTCCGAAGTGGCCCTCCTCTACATACTTCTTAGCATTATCCATCGTAGCTCCACTGTTTGCCATGAAAAGCGCAAGCATGAAGCTCGCTGGAATCATGCCAACGAGCAGGCCTCCTAGCGCTTCTCTGCTCCATAGCCCGACTATTATAGGTGTTATTATTGCTATGAGCTCAGGTATTACAAGAGATTTGAGTGCATTCACTGTTGCGATGTCCACTGCTTTTGCATAGTCTGGCTTGGCCTTTCCTTGGAGAAGGCCTTTTATTGTCTTCACCTGCCTCCTAACTTCATCTACCATCTTGTTTGCTGCCTTGCCTACAGACTCCATCAGGAAAGACGAGAAGATGAACGGAAGCAAAGCGCCTATGAAGATTCCTATTGTGACTATTGGGTTTAGCGCGTCTATTGTCTGGAGGTGTGCCGCCTGCGCAAATGCAACGAACAATGCAGTCGCTGAGAGCGCAGCGCCGCCGATTGCAAAGCCCTTCGTTGTTGCTTTGGTCGTGTTGCCTATTGCGTCAAGCTTGTCAGTTACTTTTCTAACATTCTCAGGAAGGCCCGCCATCTCTGCTATGCCTCCTGCATTGTCTGTTATAGGACCAAATGAATCTATAGTGAGGATTGTTGCAGTAAGGGAAAGCATACCAACTGCAGCGATGCCGATGCCATAAAGGCCAGCAGATACATAGCTTACAAGTATCGCTGCTGCAATAGCAATTGCCGGTAACCATGTTGTCCTAAGACCTGTTGCAAGGCCCATAATGACGTCAGTGCCGCCTCCTCCTCTAGCTGCATCTGCAACCCTTATAACAGCCTTGCTTCTGTTACCTGTATAATAATCAGTTATCCAGAATATCAGTATTGCTATTACAAGCCCAGCGAAGACAGAATAGAAGTAGTCCATGGGAAGAGCAAGGTACCAGGTAAGCAGAAAGTCAAGAATGGCTGCTATTATTACCGATGAGCCTATTCCCTTGTAGAGCGCAATTGTTGCATTCTCGCCCTTCACATTTATGAAGAGCAGGCTGAGCAAGCTGCTCACTATGCCTATTGCAGCAACATAGAGTGGGTATGCAAAATTTATTGTGGAATAGGTGCTCAAGCCATAGGCAATCAAAAGCGCTGCAACGAGCGTAACCGCATAACTTTCAAAAACATCCGCGCTCATTCCTGCGCAATCACCCACATTGTCGCCAACATTGTCAGCAATTACGGCAGGGTTTCTTGGATCATCTTCAGGCAGGTTGAGCTCCGTCTTTCCTACAAGGTCTGCCCCTACGTCAGCAGCCTTTGTATATATGCCCCCGCCTACCCTGGCGAAAAGTGAGATGAGGGAAGCCCCAAAGCCAAAGCCAATGAGGAGTTCTGCCTTTGATATCGTAAGGTAAATAAGCAGCGCACTTATTCCAATAAGGCCGAAGCCTACGGCAGCGAAGCCCGTGACAGAGCCTCCTATTATGGCGGTTTTGAACGCGGCATTAGTTCCATTTTCTGCGCTCTTGGCCGTTCTGACATTTGCCCTCACAGCCACATTCATGCCTAGGTATGCCGTAAGGTAAGAGGCAACAGCCCCTGTTATGAATGCTATAGTAATCTCAATGCCGTTTGGCAGGAACAAGAAAAGTATTGCAAGAATAACTGCAAATATGCTTATTGTCTTCAGCTGCCTGTTAAGATAAGCCTTCGACCCTGACTTTATCGCATTTGCTATCTCTTGCATTTTCTTGTTTCCTTCATCTTTCTTTAAAACGATGTACGCTGCCACAAGAGCATATATGAGCGATACCACTCCTATCAGCAATGTGTAGTAATAAAACTCCATTCTACCCCCTTTAGCTTATAATTTATTCTGCTTAATCTTTTTAAACATTTGCTGCAAATTAATCCACCGCAAAGTCTGCTTCCATTTGCGGGAATAAAATTTGCAAAGGGGAAGTAGAAGAAGAAATAGGATGGAAAAATGGAGCTTGGTGGGGAAGATAAAAAGCTCTCAAATTTCCAATATTAATATGCTGTGGGAAGTATTTAAATAATTCTAAAATAAAGGATTTGTTTGCAAAAATTTGTCATTTTGTATATGGCGCCCCCCACGGCGCGCGCCTGTAATTGCTCACTATATCCATATTTCTGAATGGATAATTGCCTTTCAAAAGACCTGTTATCCTCGCCCTCTTTATCGCTACGTGCTCCTTGTCGAAGATCTCGTAATGGGCGTTTATTGCATGCTCGATTGCATCCTTCTCATCGTCGAACAAGCCTATTGCAAGGAACCTGTAGCTCCCGCTCATCGGTGCAAGGAGCTGGAAGGTGTTTAGCAAAGGAAGCTCCTTGTCATATTCTTGGTAGTAGCGCATCATCCTTATCGATCTTGCTGGCGTGTCCTTTGCAAAAACATAGTTTGCGAGGAAGGCTAGAATATAATTTTTGTGCGGATTGTTGACTGCTATAGTAAATCTCTTTATAATACCCTCCTTCTTGAGCATATATATTCTGTAGTTGAGCGTTGTCCTGTTTATACCAAGCTTCTTCGAGAGCTCTGTAAGGCTTGTCCTGCTGTCCTTTGCAAGCTCAGCGAGAATAAGCCTGTCCTTTTCATTGAGGTTTGACATGGTGAGCTGGTCTGGGTTTATGGGCAAGTATCCAAAGTTGTTCAGCATATGGGTGCTTGGGTATATTTTTGGCTCGAATTCTGCAAGCATGCCTGGAAACCTACTCTCCCATACTGTATAAAGCATAGCGTCGTTAAGCCTGGCATTTATTATCAAATCGAAATCTCCGTCGCAAAGATATGCATTGCTTACCACTCTGTCGTTTTCCAAAAGCTTCCTAAGGTATTCTTCGCCGGGCTTCTCCTTGAACTTTACAACAATGATGTGCTTCTGCGTTATGCCTATCTTCTCCTCTTCGAGCTCAACAGTGAAGTGGATCTTGAGCTTCTCGCTCAATTTATCAAGTATCTTGCTAGCTGTTATTCTAGAACACTTTGCAGCCTGTGCAAGCTCCTCCAACGAAGCCGTTGCATCCTCGCTCAGTTTCCTAAGTATAATTTTTTCTCTATAGCTATAAAATTCCACAATTAATACGAGTTTTTACTCATATAAATAGGTTTACATTTTGTCAAATTTCGGCAAACATTTTTTGCTTAGAGGATAAAGTTAAATTCTTTAAAGAGATGCTAATTCATGATAGCATGAAGATGAAGAGCAAGGGCTATGTGCTTATTGTGCTTGCTGTACTAGAGCTTTCGCTCCTCCCTGTTTTCACGGGGCTGGGCATAATCAGTACAAGCGTGCCTCAATTCCTTTTCTATACATTCCTAGTAGGCACTGCCGTCTCATTCATGGCTCTTCTAGCCGCAAGAAAGCTCGGCGATCTATTTAGGATTTTCTCGAACAGAAGGGCTTTCTTCATCTTGCTGGCTGCAGGCGCAATAAACTATGCTGTTGCGCAGCTCCTCATAGCAATTGCCATAAAGGGAACAAATCCTGTGGTTGTCACATTGATAACTAAGCTCTGGCCCATAATAATGGCGATCATGCTTCCTTTCACAATCAGGCTGAAGAGCAACAAGGCCCAGCTTCTTGCCCTCGCCATCGGCTTTATAGGTGTTTACATACTCGCAGCGCACGGTTTCTCATTAAGGCTCTTCGGCGTTACATATATAGGCATAGCCCTCCTATCAACGGTAGCGACCGCAGGCTCAAACATAATGATAAGGGGGCAGAACCAGGATACATTCAGCCAGGTCTTTCTCTTCAACTTTATCTCGCTCATATTCATGTCCGTAATAATCTTTGCCTTTGGCATAGACTTCTCTCCTATGAATCTCTCAACAATAATCTCCTTCCTCTTTATAGGGGG
The DNA here is from genome assembly GCA_039793505.1 of Candidatus Micrarchaeia archaeon. GTDB lineage: Archaea > Micrarchaeota > Micrarchaeia > Micrarchaeales > CABMGC01 > JAGDYD01. The sequence continues at coordinate 1,729 of JBAMLQ010000036.1, read as the reverse complement.
CATATCATATTCCCTTGGTGCGCTCATGTTCTTCTACACCCTCAAGATGTTCGACCCTCTCCTCATGTCAGGTGCCACTTATGCGGTTCCAGCCCTCACAATAGTCTTCTCCTACCTTATATTAGGCACTAGATTCTACCCATATTACGGCATTTCATTTGCGCTAATAATACTTGCTCTGGTAATACAACAATACTACTCAAGAAGCGCGCCAAAGTATGCAGCAAGGAAGCATGTTCATCTGCCTCTTTTTGACATAAGCGGAGCATTCATAAACACAAAGAATAGCGAGGTAATAAACTTGATTGAAAGAAGCGGCAGGGCGCTTGCCGTGAAATATCCAAAGGAGATAAAGATTGAAGAGCCCAACAAATATGGTTGTTTGCTCTTTACAGCCAAAAACCACAGGGGCTATGCCAATCCTGAAGAGCTGCAGTTCATAAAGGAGGTTGTCGGAGCAAAAGAAAATGAGGATGTACTTGTCTGCATAGGCAAGCCCGACGATGCCGAGAGGGCGATCTCTGATTATCTCGAGAGGTTCGAACATATACCAGATCTTCAAAATCCTAACAATCTTGGAAAGGATATAAATCTATAATGAGATATCTAATTATGGAATCTGAAAAGAACCTTTCATGGACATTTATACTCCTGAACATAGGCTCTGTAGTGCTTCTTTTCTCAGCCATCTTTACAATACAGATTCTTTCCATAGCCTATGGCACTGGGGCAGGTGCGCTTATACAAAGCAAGCAGGATAACGCCAATGTGACTAATATACTCCAGCCGACTGTGGCGAGCCTGAGCCACATCTACATGAGCATAAGCGAGGCGTATATACTTTTGATAATAGCCCTGATCTCATTGGGTGTAGCTTTCACACTTTTTGTAAAGGAAGGTGCAAGGAGCAGCGGGAAGAAGTACCTTCTCGTTGATTTGCCTATCCTCTTTATCTTTATGCTTCTTTACTACATTATTATCGCAAATCTCTCGATCATAAATATCTCTTTCTATGAATTGATCGCAGCAACAGGTATGTTGATTGCGCTGGCTGCAGATTTATATGGTATATACCTTTTCTACTCCCAGCCGCGAAAGCAGGCAAGGCGCGTAATGATAGGCATAAATCCTGCGACGCCCTTCGGCAACGCGCTTGAGCTCCAGGAGAAGCTCTTCTCGCAGCTCAATGGCAATCTGAGAATTGTAGACAAGCACTTCAACTCAAACTCTCTCTCAAACCTCTACAGGCTTATATCTCCTTATTTGAAGAATATAAGTGCGATAAGAATCATTACCTCAAAGGAAATGTTGGACAAGAGCTTTGCATCAAACTATAATGACTTGAAGGCAGAGCTTGCAAGGAAGAATGTAGAGATAGAGCTTAGGATTATGAGCGATGAAGCAGCTAAAGAGCAGCATGAAAGGTTTATGTTTGATGCAAGCAGTGCATACAAAATACCCCCGATAAACATAATAAACAGGAAGAGCGAGCATATAGTGCGCATGTCTCTTGCAGATGCGAAGAAGCGCTACGATGAGCTCTACAAAAATTCCATGAAGTTCGAGAATTATTACAGTATATATGGCTCGCAAGGATAAGTTTATCTTTTTTTCCTTATCATTAGTATTGAACCCGGGCGATCAAATGGCTAAGAGTAAGGCGACCAAGGCGAATGTTAGGCGTGCCTTTAAGATAAGCAAAGAAAAAGAAAGAAAAAAAGTGAAGAAG
>JBAMLQ010000035.1:0-8011 GCA_039793505.1 Candidatus Micrarchaeia archaeon | reverse complement strand
ATTGCAAAGGTCACGATCTTTGCATTTTCATGCCTCATTGCCTACTTGGTAAAATACGCAATGTGACTGTTTCGCATTTGACGAGGTGAATAAATGTAAATGTCAGGATCCTAAAGTGGTCTGCTATAAACAATAATAATATAAATTGTTTTCAATTGTAAGTATATATGATACTATGAAGCTTTGGCTCTTTTCTGCATTGGCAGTTGCATTGGTCATGCTCGAGGTTAATGCTTATTTCAATGTTACATACCTAAACACCACAGTAATACTTGAGAACAATACAAAGGCGCACGTAATAGAGGTTGTGACTCTCTTCATGAGCAACTCTTCTGTGCCGCAATATATGCAATATAGGCAAGCAATAAATCTTACCCTAAGCAACTGGGATAATGCCTTGGGGACCACTTACCTTATCGAACACATAATAAACCCAAGCTCAAGCATATCCAATTTTACGTTTCTCCCCGGTCCGGTGATGAGAAATATTAATGGCAGCGGGATCGCCTATTTGACTATGAACTACTATGTGGGCAACGTAACAACAGTGCGTGTAGTTGCACCAAGAAAGTTGGAATACACATTTAATAACAAAGTTTTCAATTTCATGCACACTGCAAGCGGGGAAGCCTTATATGCGAACAGCAGGCTCAATATAATAATACCAAAGGGCGCACAGATAGTTTCCATCTACCCGGCGCCGGATTATCCGGCAATCTCCGCTTTTGGAAATTATACGGGCTACAATGAATTTTCTTGGTTTTATGGCGAGCCTTTGACAAAGTTTTCATTCTCTTATATCGTGACCGAGTCTCTCCAGCAAGAAGTTGTCAATTATTTTGCAAATTTGTTCAAAAAATACGGGGCAATAATATATATAACAATTGCAATAATCATTCTAGCTGCTATAATTTATCTTTATTTCAAGACCGTTTTGGCAAAATGATTCGCAGAGTTTGGTGAATAAGTGCACAGATATGTAGTTAAGCTTTTAGAAATATTGCAAGAAAAAAAGACCTTAGGCATTGACGAACTTATAAAGGAGAGCAAACTAAACAAAGATTCGGTATTGTGGGCTCTTGAACAGTTGCAGGAAAGCGGCTTCGCTAAGCTTACAAAATCCAGTAAAAGCACCCCAATTTTTTCAGAAGAAGGAAGGAGGTATGCAGAGGGCAAGCTGCCTGAGGAAGCCTTGCTTGAACGACTAGGCAAAGAAAGGGTAAGAATTAGTGATCTTGGCCCAGAGGAAAGAATCGGGTTCCAGTGGCTAAAGACAAAAGGAATTGCTGATGTCAAAGATGGATTCATAATCCTCAAAGAAGTGAAAAAAATAGAAGAGGGAGATGTACTTAGGGGGCTTTTTAAGAACCCAGACAGCTTTGAAGAGATGAGGAAACAGCATCCTCAAGCTGTTGACAATTTGCTCAAAAGGAAACTTATATCTGTGAAAAATTCAGAGGCAATAGAAAGCGTAGAAATAACGCCGCTTGGAGAAAAAAAGAAATTAATGTCAGAAGAAGAAATTGGTGAGCTAAACAGGAATATTATTCTTAGTGGCGGATGGAAGGGAAAAACTTTCAAAAGATACGATGTTAATTTGGGAGTCGAGGATGCAGAAATTGCTAAGAGGCATCCATTCAGGAGCTTTTTGGATGAGCTTAGGGATGCGTATGTTGCAATGGGCTTCAGGGAGATTAGTGGCCCGATTATAGAACCCTCCTTCTGGGTATTTGATTCACTCTTTGTGCCGCAAGACCATCCTGCAAGGGAGATGCAAGATACCTTTTACCTGCTGAACCCTGGAAGGATGGAGCTAAAGGAAAAGAGGCTTGTTAATAGGGTAAAGAATGCACACGAAAAGGGATGGCATATAAATTGGTACAAGGAAGTAGCGGAACAAGCCGTATTAAGGACCCATACAACAAGCGTCTCGGCAAGGTTCATATATAACTTGGACAAGAGGCTCCTTGCAAGCATATCGCCAGTAAAGCCCCTCCAGCTTTTCTCTATGGGCAGGGTTTTCAGAAATGAGAGCATAGATTACAAGCATCTTGCAGAATTCTATCAGACAGACGGAATAGTTGTAGGAGTGAACCTAACACTTGCAAACCTTTTCGATGTGCTCAAGAGGATCTACAATAGCATAGGAATAGAGATAAAATTCAAGCCTTCTTATTTCCCATTCGTTGAACCCGGAGTAGAGGTAGAGATACTATATAACGGCGAATGGCTCGAGCTTGGCGGCGCTGGGATAATAAGGCGCGAGATCACTGGGATAGTGAGCAAGAAGATAAAGGTCCTTGCATGGGGCCTGGGCGTCGAAAGGGCTTTAATGGCAAAGAATAGAAGGATAACAACAATAACCGAGCTCTACAATAGCAACCTTGGCTGGATTAGAAATGGGGTGATATTATAGCAGTTGTAACTTTTGAAAAAAAATACTTATTCAAGCTCGTTGGAAAGAGCATAAGCGATAGAAGACTAGAAAAATATGTACAAAGCCTTGGATTGAGCGTAGAAGGATTGAACGAAGGAGAGGTAAGTGTAGACATAACGCCGAACAGGCCAGACCTTCTTGACATTGTCGGATTTGCAAGAACTTTGAGAAACTTTATGCATTATAAGGAAAGGCTTGAATACGCGCTCGCTGATACAGATCCAGTGCTTACAATAAACGTTGGCAAAAATGTTTCAAAAGTAAGGCCTTTCATCTCTTCTCTGGTTGTAAAAAACCTAAACTTGACTGATGAAAGCCTTAAGTACATTATAAATTTTACAGAAAAATTCAGCGAGACGTTTGGCAGGAAGAGGGACAAGCTTGCCATGGGCTTGCATGATCTCTCAAAAATAAAAGGAAATATTGTATATGATGCAAAGCTTGAAGGCAAGTTCACGCCACTCAACGAAAGCAAAGAGATGACGTTTAAAGAGATTATTGAAACACATGAAAAAGGCGTTGCCTATGCACACACAATAAAAGGATCCTACTATCCTTTGCTAGAAGACAGCGAGGGGGTACTTTCACTTATACCTATAATAAACTCGAATAGAACCAAGGTGACTAAGGATACGAAAGAAATGCTTGTTGATATAACAGGAATAGTTCAATACATTGTGGAGAAAGCTGCTGACCTTTTTGCATGCATGTTTATCGATCTTGGTGCAGATGTATACAGGGTAAAAATCTCTTATGGCAAAAAAAGCATTATAACCCCAAAGATGGAAAAAGAAATAATCGAAATAAAGCCGTCGCAGATAGAAGACCAGATAGGTGCTAGAATAGGATTCAACAACATTATCTCTCTTGCAAACAAAATGGGCTACAAGGCTCTGTTCGTGAATAATAAAATAAGGTTTTTCATCCCTCCGTATAGGCTTGACATTATAAATGACCAAGATGTAATAGAAGATATAGCCATAGGTTATGGATATGAATTTATACATCCACTCAACCTTTTCTCAGAAGTAATTGGCGGAAGGCTTGAAGAGCGTACAAAAACAAACAGGAAACTTATTGGCTTGATGCTTGGCTTGGGATTCTCCGAAGCAAACAACAATTATTTGACTAACGAAAAAATAAATTTTGAAATGATGCGCATTGAGCAGAAGCCACACATCCAAGTGAAAGGTTCAAAGAGTGAAAATATAACGATGCTGCGCACATGGCTTCTTCCTTCCCTGCTTGGCAATCTTGGTGCATCCGCACATGAAAAAATGCCGCAGAAGATGTTTGAGCTTGACTTAGCCTTTAATATCGAAGGGGGAGAGGTAAAGGAGAGTTACCACCTTGCAGGGGCTTATGCTTCGCCGAAGATCAATTTTAATGATATAAAATCAATAGTCACCTCTCTATTCCACTCGCTTGGCATAGAAGATTTTGAAGTGAAGGAGGAAAGTATTCCTTCATTTATAGATGGAAGATGCGCAAGCATAACTTCCAAGGGGCTCAAAGGATTTTTTGGCGAAATACATCCAGAGGTACTCAATAATTTTGGCATAGAAGAACCTACGGTGGCGTTTGAGCTAGAGCTCCCTTTCTAGCTGACTTTCTAAAGTGCAATCGGTGGCTTTCTTGTCGCCTCTCAACCTGACAAAAGAGGGGGCGCGCATTATATAGTCGCTTGTGAATTCCAGATATTTCACTTCTGCAACATATTCTGGCATTATGAAATGCACCTCCTTGCCACTACCCAGATTCAGATTTATGCCATAATCCTTTTTCTTTTCTTTGCTGAGCTTCTCGTAGAGCATTTTCCTTGTCTCATCATCGAACCCAGTACCCACCCTGCCTATATACCTTATTTTGCCTTTATCATACACGCCTATTATGAGCGCGCTAAGATCTTCTTTCTCGCTCTTTGTATAACCTATTATTATTGCGTCTATTGTATTCGTTGCCTTTATCTTCAGCCAATCCTCGCTTCTCTTTTGCTGATACGAAGATGTTATTTTCTTTGCCATAATGCCTTCAAGCCCTTGTTTCTTCACTCTCTTGAAAAGCTCCTTTCCCTTCTCAAAAATATACTCGGATTTTATTGCTTCATTGCTTTCTTCAAGCGTTTCGTCTAGCATTTTTTTCCTCTCTAACAAAGGCTTTTCAAGCAGATCTTCACCATCAATATGCAGCAAATCAAAAACAACATAGGTAGCTGGATGTATCTTAGAAAGTAGCTCTATCCTTGATGCGTTGGCACTTTGCTCTCTTTCTTCAAGTAGATAAAAATTTGGCTTGCCATTCTCAAAAACAACTATCTCACCGTCGAGTATTGCGCGTTTGACATTTATGCTTTTGAACAGGTTCATAAGCTCCGGATACCTGTATTCGAAGAACTTGCCCCTCCTGTTTAAAAGAAGCACCTTCTTCTCTATTTTGTCTACGTAGGCTATGCACCTTGTGCCATCGTATTTTATTTCCATGATGAAATCTTTCGAATCAAAAGGCTTGGCTGGAAAAGCAAGCATCGGGCTAACCAGTTTGATTTCGCTGTTCCAGAGGCTCATGTCTTCTCCTTCAAACTTGCTGTAAGGCTTTCTATAAGGCTCTTTGCCTTCTTTACTTCTTTCTCAGCCTTTACCTCGTAGCTCTTCCCTGCAACCTTTGCCTCTATGAGTTCCTTAAGCGCTTCTGTATACTCGTCCTTGAACTCAGACAGATTGACCTCTTCTTTGCTGAGCTTGTTTATCAGCATTTGCGCCAGCTCGAGCTCCTTCTTATCTGGCTTTGGAAGCTTCTCAAGCTCTGCCAAGCCTTCTATGCCTATTATCTCGTCAGCGTAGTGCAGGGTCTGAAGAAGAAGACCTTTCTTGTAAGCCCTTATTGCAACCACGTGCTCCTTGTCTTTCAGGGTAAACTTTCCTATGCCAACTTTGTTTGCAAGTGCAAGAGTTTGAAAGAGAAGTGCATATGCTCGCTCGCCGTTCTTGTCTGGAACTACATAATAGCTCTTGTCGAAGTATATAGGATCTATCTGCTCACTGATAAACTCCTTTATTTCTATCGTCTTTGTCGAAGGAATCTTTATCTTCTCTAAATCTTCCTTCTCGAGCACTATGAATTTGTCCTTGCTTATCTCAAATCCTTTCTTGAGCTCCTGCCAAGTCACCTCCCTATCTTCTACTGGGCACCACCTCTTGTATATTATCCTGTGTCCATTTTTGCATAGTGAATGCAAGGGCACTTCACGCTCCCTTATTGCTAGGTAAAGCCTCACAGGTATGTTTACAAGACCAAAGCCTATGGAACCGTTCCATATACTCTTCATACGCCCACAATATTATAGCTCATGAAAAGGATAAAAGGCTAAGCAGAGAGGCTTCTCCCATAGATTTCTAGGAAGCTGTACCAAGCTTGGCTAGGTTTGCCTATAGGGTTGGTAAGATTGAGCAAGCCGAAGTTGTTCTCCATAGGACCGTTAGAAAAGCCCCAAAGGTCGTACCAGTAAACCCTCTTTATATAAGGAAAGCTGTTGAAAAAGGAAAAACTTTGGACAAGAAATGAATTTTGCATACTTTGGCTCAGCCCGGGCAGGGTCGCTGAAGAAGAAGGCATTCCGAATTCTGTTATCCAAATGGGCTCTTTTGTCATGTTTTCATAGGCATTTATCCAGCTCCCCCAATAAGAAAATTCGCTTGCAGAGAAAGGCAGGCTTGGATAGATATGAAGCGATATGGCGTTGCAATATTTGCCTGCACCATAATTCCAAACTTCGCTGTACCACAAAAATATGTTTTCATTTCCTATGGGTGCGCCTCCAAAGCATACGATTGTTGAATTGGGCTGATACTCCCTTATTATTGTAGAAGAGCTCTTTATGATTAGGTAGTAGTTATATGCACTTCCGTTCATAAACCCTGTTTGAAACATTGGAACATATGGCTCGTTCCATATTTCCCATGTGGTTATCCATGGATATGACTTAACAGCATTTTCAACGCTTTCATTCCATTCACTCAGGCTCCAGTTTTTATTTCCAATTCCATTCGGAAGAGTCGAATAATCAAGTATGCCAAGGTAGCTTGCTCCAAGCGCATGCTCTTTGTCCAAAAGAGAGACCTGGCCATTTGAATTCGTAATGTCGGTCCTAAAGTATCTCACTCCGTTTTCTATAGCAAACATCTCCGAACTTTCGTTTCCGTGCGTGCACACCCCAACAAAGAAATTAATTTTGCTTGGCACTTCCATGGGTCTGAATGAATAATAAAAAACTACAATTATAATTAGCACAACTGCAAAGGCGAGCAGTAATAAGAAAAATTTTCCCATAAATTTAAATAGCCAGTAAAGCTTTTTATTTGTAAATGAAAAAGATTAAATGAGATTATGAAACTCGGCGCCTTATTGGCAATGCTCTTTGCAATCTCACCGCTAGCGTATGCAAAGTGCATAGATATATTTTATCTTCCTACATGCCCGCATTGTGAGCAGGCTTTGGACTTTTTCTATAATATCAGCCAAGAATACAACCTTACCATAAACGAGTATAATGTTGAAAATCCAAATGTGTCTAAAGTTTTTAGCTCACTTTCAGACTATTATAATTCAAGTGGCGGGGTACCATTAATTTTTATAGGCAATGAAGCTTTTCTAGGCTTTGCATATGGAAACACGTCACAGCAACTTAATAACAGAATTTCTATAGGCTATAGCGCACAACTTCTAAAAGCATTGCAAAACGCTGGAAATGCATGTCCGATTCTTCCAAACAATATTTCTTGCAGAAATTGCTACACGACAGTTTTGCCAAATGAGGCAAAAAAGCTAAACGAATCGGATTTTTTCACCAATATGTTTGAGATAATAGTTGTTGTTGTGCTTGTAATTGTTGCAATATTTCTTGTAATAAAGATTGGTAGGAGAAAATGATGACATCTGGCTTGTAACCGCTTCGCTTGGCACAGCTGATGGGGTAGCAGATCCCTGCGGAATTAGCGTGCTCCTTTTCCTTATCGCCTACCTCGCAAGCATAGGCTCAAAGAAAAAGATAATCCCATACGGCCTGTTTTATTCATTTGTTATAGGCCTTGTTTATTTCTTGTTCATGGTAGGCCTGCTTAGCATTGTTAGCTTGACACCATATACGAAATGGATAAGCTATGTTGTTGCCGCCCTTCTTTTGATCTGGGGCATTTTGGAGCTAAAGGACTTTATTGCACCTGGAAGATACTTTGCTGTAGAGATGCCGCATGCTGCAAAAGTAAGGGCCGGCATGCTTATAGAAAATATCTCCTTGCCAGCCGTAATAATTCTTGGTATACTTGTTGCCTTAGCAGACATTCCATGTGCAAGCGGCTACGCTTTTGCCTATATTGCCTACCTAAAGGAGCTCTCTATAACCGGAAGCATCGCAAACTTTTTCATAGCCCTCTACAACTTTTTCATGGTGCTTCCCCTGATACTTATCGTATTCGCACTTTACTTTGGCATAGCAAAGGCTGAATCAGTAAAAAGAAAGGGAGAAGTAGTCAAGAGATACCTTCACCTGCTTACTGGGATTCTTTTCATAATAATAGC
>JBAMLQ010000034.1:0-8019 GCA_039793505.1 Candidatus Micrarchaeia archaeon | reverse complement strand
CGCCCCCTATCAGGAACATTATCACAGCAAAGAGCGCTATTATACTTTTTACCGTTCTAACCAAGGAGCAGAATGCAGAGCTTACCGCAGTAAGATTATTTCCCGCAGTAAGAGTATTTCCTGCTGTATTTCCTGCTGTCACAACGCCCATTACTGTTGCAGCAAAGAAAAGATAATACACCGCTTTCCACATGTTCATATTCATTAGAACACCCGTTTCAATATTTATTATACAATAGGTTTTAAATACTTTTCTTAATTTTGTTCCTTTATTTGAGATGTTGCTGTATTTTATGCCTTTAGCGAAGCAATGATACCATCGATAATTCCATTTACTCCTATGCCTCCTGTGGCCCTTACTGCAATTCTGTGGCTAAGCACAGGCTTTGCAAGGAACTTTATATCGTCGATTGTGACCTCGCTCCTCCCCTCTGCCAGCGCCTTGGCCTTGCCGCAGGCCATAAACGCTATGTCTGCCCTTGGGCTTGCACCCATAACGACATGCATATCCTTTCTTGTTGCATCTACAAGTGCAGTTATATACTTTACTACATCATCAGGAAGGACAACTTTTTTCGCATCTGCCTGCATTGCAAGAATATCATCTATGCCTATGATCTTGTTTACCACCATCTTCTCTTCTCTCTCCTTTATCCTGAGCATCTCAGCCTCCTCTTCCATGCTTGGATAATCAACTTCTATCCTCATCAAGAATCTGTCTGCCATGACCTTTGGAAGAGGTTCTGTGCCCTCTATCCTGAGCGGGTTCTGCGTAGCAAACGCTGTGAAAGGCTTTGGCAACCGCATATCTACTCCGCCCAGGCTTACCTGCTTCTCCTCAAGCGCTTCTAGGAATGCGCTCATCGTCTTTGGTGGCGCCCTGTTGAGCTCATCGAGAAGAAGTATATTTGTGAAGATAGGACCCTTCTTTACCTTGACGGTGTTGTCTTCTATGTATGTGTAACCTATTATGTCCTTGGGCTCAAGGTCGGGTGTGCCCTGTATCCTCTTGAAGTCGGCATCAATAATCGATGCTAGGGCTTTTGTCATTGTTGTCTTCGCCACTCCAGGGACTCCCTCGAGCAAAGCATGTCCATCTGCAATTACGGCAAGGAAAAGAAGTTCAAGCGTCTCCTTCTTGCCGGCAATGTGCTTGCTGAGCTCTTCCATAACCTTTAGGTAAATGCTATGTGCATCCAAAGCAACACCATAGAAATTCTTGCTGCTAAATCATAAATATCTTTGCATTCTCTTTATACAAAAGGTTTATAAAGATGAATTCAAAATAGGTTATGTGGAGGTAGCATGATAGGAAAAAACCAGAGCGAGCCCGAGCCTGTTTCAGCTGTCGAGGCTCTCGAGATATTGGAAGAAAGGAAGAAGGAGGGTGAGCTTGGCTTCGAGCAAGAGCGGGCATACGAAGATGTAAAGAAGTTCGCAAGGCTCAGCAAGGAAACGGCTAGCAAGCTTGAGAAAGAGCTCATCGAGCTTGGCCTGAGCCCAAAGCTCGCAAAGAAGGTAATTGACATAATGCCAGTAAACGACTTGCAACTTAAACAGGTCCTCATATTCGAGAAGAGGAGCTTCGATGACCAGGCGATTGCGAAGATACTAGAGACATTGAATGCTTATAGGAAATAGTGTTGATATGCATCCAGTAGGTAGAGAGGGATGGAAGAAAAAAGAGAAGAACTTGAAGAGTATGCAGTTGTCATTGATTTCTTGCCTACTGGAAAGTCTTTTTCTGCCAACCCCGAGCCGATAGCCGAGCTGCTTGGAGAGAGCAGATTTACGCTTCTTGAAGCTGTGCCCAAGCCAGGAGTGGTATTGCACATAGGCGAAAGGGTTTATATAGGCAAGGGTGAGAGGGACAAGATAGCGCTTATAAAGTCCAGGCTCTCATACAGCGAGCTTACTGAAGGAGCGAAGAACGAACTGCCTAATGCTATAGCAAGCATAGTAAAAGCAAATGAGAAGAGGTTCGTGGAGATTTTCAATACAGCAGGGCCGTTGAACATAAGGGAGCACAAGCTCGAGCTCTTTCCAGGCATAGGCAAGAGACACCTCAACGCCATACTCGCCGCGAGGGAGGAGAAGAAGTTCGAGAGCTTCGAAGACCTTACAAGCAGGGTAAAGCTCCTGCAAGACCCCGTAAAGCTTATAGTAGACAGGGTTCTTATAGAGCTCAAGGGAGAGAGCAGGTTCTTCCTTCTCACAAGGCCTTATCCGCAGAGGAGAAATATCATTTAGCCTTTTCGAGGTGCAGCTGCGGCACTACAATCTTTCTTAATGTGGAAGGAGTAAGCTTTATCTCAACAACATATGAAGAGCCGCGCTTTTCTATTACAGTGCCCACCCTGCCCCTGTATCTTGGGTGGGGTATGTTCCTGAAGTTTCCCTTCTGCACTATCACTACCTTCTCTCCTATATTGAAGCTCTTTATCTGCTTTGTCAGGCCAAGCCTTGAAGGCTTGTGGTGTCTTGCCAAGTGCCTTGTCCTTCCGACAAACAGTCCATGAGATCTCTCAGTCATGTAATCACAACTTTTTTGCATTAGAAAGGTATTTATACATTTTTTGCTCACACTATTATAAATATCTTATGATGTGGTTTAATGGCTAAGAAGAATTTACCGAAGCCAGACTTCAAAGTGGAGAATATTGTAGCAAGCGCAGACTTGGGCATCGACCTTGACCTCTATGGCATAGCAAAAGCCTCGCCAGATGTCGATTACGAGCCGGAGCAGTTTCCTGGAGCCATTTGTAAGATAAGGGATCCGAAGTCTGCACTCCTGTTATTCAAGAACGGAAAGATCATATGCACCGGAGCAAAGACTGAGGCAGATATAAGGCGTGCCATTAACCAAGTGATAAAGATAGTAAAGGACCATACCCTCTAGCTTTTTCTTATGCGCATGATTGCAAATTTATATATTGCATAGAGTATAATGCCAAATATACCTATAGCTATCAATACAATATAGTCATTGCTTGCAGAGAGTGCGTAAAATCCAAATAAGGTAAGGGCCGTGTCCCAAATTATTGAACCGAGCATCGAATAAGCATAGAATTTCTTCTGGTCCATGAGGGCGAAGCCTGCTGGAAAGTTTATTAGGCCCCTTACAACGGGCAAGAGCCTTGAAATGAAGACTACAAAAGGCCCGTTCCTGTCGAACCACTTTTCAAAAGCCTCGACATCGCTCTTCTTTATCCTGAACCAGTGCAAATGCCTATATACAACATCCTTTCCAAGCAGGTACGCAATATAGTAGTTTACGGCCATGCCTATGAAGCTGCTCAAGAAAACAAGGGGAATGACTATGTATATGTTGAGCATGCCTTTGGCAGAGAACAATCCTGCGAGGGGCAATACAACCTCGCTCGGTATGGGAAATGAGCTCGCCTCGAGAGTCATGAGCACAAAGATCGAAAGATAGCCGTATTTTGTGATTATGTAGCTTAGCGTTGAATATGAGAGGTTGAGCAGATTGAGCAAAAGGAAGGAAAGCATGATTATTTTATAGATTAAACCTTTATAATTATAACGGGTTTGATCTTTATGCGAGTCATAAGGTTTTCAAGCGATTCAAATGCACTCAAGCTTCAGCCCGATTCATTTGATGATCTATACCTGCTTGCAAGGATCATAAGCCCTAGGGACATTGTAGAAGCAAGGAGCTTCAGGAGGTTCCAGAACAGCGAAGGCGAGAAAGGCGAGCAGCGTGAGGTTTTCCTTTCAATAAGCGTGGAGAAGGTGGAGCTGGATAGGAGCGGCGAGAGGCTCAGGCTCACAGGCAAGATTATAGCTGGCAAGCCTGAAGAATTGATAAGGCTCAACAGCTACCACACCCTTAACATAGGTGCTGGAGACATAATTACAATAATAAAGGAAGAGTGGAGGGATTACTTGCTGAAGAGGATAAAGGAGGCTGTGCAGGATACTAAGAAAGTAAAGCTCGGCGCCATAGCCTTAGATGATGAGAAGGCAACAATAGCAAACATACGCGGTTATGGCATAGAGGTAGTGGGCGAGATATACAGCCATTTGAGCAAGAGGATGAACGAGAAGGACTATGAGAAGGCAAGGAAAGAGTACTTCGACGAGATAATAAAGTTAATAAAGGGGATGCGCGCAGAGACTGTATTGATTGCTGGCCCTGGCTTTACCAGGGAAGACCTTAAGCATTATATAGAGAGCATGCGCATCGATACGGGCAAAAGGCTTCTCTTTGTACCGGCAAGCGACGCTGAGAGGTCCGGAATAAGGGAAGCTTTGCAGAATCCAGAGGTTGCAAAATATTTTGAGCATGAGCAGGTGAAGAGGGAGTTTCATCTAATGAATCTTTTTATGCAGGCACTTCAGCTTGGCAATGCCTATTTTGGCTTGGAGGAAGTAAAGGCTTCGCTTGAAAGCTACGCTGCAGGGGTGGTGCTTGTCAACGACGATCTTCTAAATGATGAATCTGTGCAATCAGTCCTTGATGTTGCAGACAGGAACAAGGTGAGGATAGAGATATTCAATGCAAGCGACGAAGCAGGCATGCAACTGGCGAGCTTCAAAGGCATAGCAAGCATATCAAAGAATGCGATCACTGAGGAAGATTTGTAAGGTTGAGCGCCTGCATGCCGAAGCAGTTGCTGGCCCATACTACAGCGAGCTTTACAACGCCGTTGTTGAATGTTATTGTGTTTGAGTATACAGTTGGGCTCTGGAGCTTCCATGCCGCACCTCCAAACACATTTACCCACGTATTCGAGCCAGGCTCTTCATAATAAACCTCTGCCGCTCCGCCTGTATCAAGATAAACGCCTATACTTCTGCTGGAAGGCACATATATTACAGTAGAAGCAATTGAAAGAGCCGAGTTATAAGGATAAGTGCATAGCGTATTGCCGTTTAGCATGGAAGTTACTTGCGGAAATGGGACAAGCTTGAAGCCAAGTGCGCTGCCCGTATATTGGGGCGTTGAGGTATAGGCATAGCCGTTTGGGTATGTAGCCCAATATCCATTTTCAATTTCGCTCCATCCGCTTGGTATATATGGTGCATTTGAAAAGCTTGGTATTGAGCTTCCCTCCGGCCCAGCTGCTACGCCCACTGCAAAGAGCTGGGGCTTTACCTGCGATTCTTCTAGGGCGAAAGAGCCGCTGTATGAAACGTTTTCATTGCAGTTTAAACCTAGCTTGGCTATGCCTGAGTTGCATGCAAGTGCATGCAATGTGTAAAAGCCTTGTATATAGGTGCCAAGCGGGGCTATGCTGTTTTTTCCTGCCATGCAAAGGGTGTACATGCCTGGCTCAACAAGGCTGGGCGAGCACGTGCCTGTGAACGTGTTGCTCCTAACATTTACTGTTATATTGGTTACGCTTATCGGCGTGCTTCCAGAATTGCTCAGAGCAATTACGAAGAAAGAGTAGCCCGCGCTTTTGTTTGCATAGTATTCTGCAGCATTGCATGTCGGCCCGCTAAAGGCTGTGCAGCTCTCAGGTAGCATAGATGGAGGCAACGTTGCAAAGTAAAAGATAAGGCTAGCGAGTATGCCTAACATTATAAACAAGAAGCTGTATGTCGTTAGGAATTCTATTGAAGATTGGCCGAGCATGGTAAACAATAAAAATAAAGAGTTTAAATTTATATACTATTTCATGAAATCTTTTTTTCCAAAGAAAAAGCTTGGGCAGAACTTTCTTGTCAATAAGCGCATAGCCATAGCGGAGGCGGTGCATGCGAGTGGCAAGAATGTGCTTGAGATAGGCCCTGGCTACGGCATACTCACCGAGGAGCTCTGCAAAAGGGCAGGGCATGTTGTTGCAGTTGAAAAGGATCATTTTCTCTGGTCGATGCTTTCTGCGAAGATGAAAAGCAGGAACCTAGAGCTTGTTGAAGGAGACTTTTTTGAAGTTGAAAAATCCCTCAATCTGTCAGAGATAAACATCGTCATATCAAATATACCGTACAACTTGTCAAGCAAGACGATTGAGTGGCTCTCTTATAGAAAGAAGGAGGCTGTGCTGTGCATGCAAAAGGAGTTTGTAGAGCATATGCTCGCAAGCAAGGGAAGCAAAAAGTACTCAAGGCTAAGCGTCTATGCGCAGCTTTCATTCAGCATGACAAAGATAATAGATGTCAAGAGGGGCAATTTCAGGCCCGTGCCTAAGGTAGATTCAGCCATAGTATATATGAAGCCCAAGGAGAATGCTCCAAGTGAGGAGGAGCTTAAGATAATAGGCCTTCTTATGCAGCACAAGAAGAAGGAGCTGAAGAACGCGATTGTAGATTCTTCGAAGCAGCTTGGGATAAGCAAAGAAAGGGCCCAGGAGCTTGCAGAAAAGTTTGAGAAGAAGAACGAGAGGATATTCAAGATGAGCCCCGAGGAGCTGCTTGAAGAGGCGAGGCATTTGATTGGGCTTCTCAAAAAGAGTAGCTAGGTTCCTGTATCTCCTTGAATATTATGCTGTTTTTTACCAAGCTCGAGAACCTTTTCTCCGCATCTTCGGAGCCCTTCTTGCCGAGAAGTATTTTGTAATGCATGGGGGCGAAGTAACTTGCATTTATAAGCTTTGTTGCCTCCACAGCCTCATTTAAGTCCATCGTGTATGTACCTCCTATTGGGAGGAGCGCAAGGTCGCATATTATGTTTTTCATCTCCTCTATCTTGTCTGTATCACCTGCATGATAAATCCTTTTGCCATTAATATTGATTATGTAGCCGACCCAGTTGTTTGCTCTTGGATGAAAACTAAGCCTTTCCTTCTTGACATTGTATGCAGGCACTGTCTCGAAATCTACGCCGTTGACGCTGTACTTTTTTAGGGGCTCTACAAGCTCTGTATTAAAGCCAGCGAGCTTGCTCCTTGCCTCTGCAGGCGCGACTATGGTTGTTTCTGGGCCAGCAATCCTTTTAATGTCATCTAAGCTAAGGTGGTCATAATGCGAATGCGTTATGAAAATAACATCGGCAATTCCAAAATTTCTTGAAAGCTTGTATGGATCTATATATATACGCTGCTCGCCCTCGATCAAAAATGCAGCATGCCCTATCCACTTTACAAATTCAAACGCCATTTCACCACAAAAGAAAGTCTCTTTTAAAAATTAAATAATTTTTCAAAAGGAAGAGATATTCAGATAAATGCCCTTGTTTATGTTAAGTTTTTATTTTTAATCAAACATAATAAATTAATGGATATAGATATGGACAGGTTTACCCCATCAGTTGCTTTACTAATTTCATTGGCTTTATCATCAATCCTTATTTTAATGCTTGATTCTACCATCATTAATGCCACCAGCGGCAAAATCTATTTTGCAAATTCCGCTCCGCAGGCAAACACTATAGCAGGCAATGCAAGAGTCCTGAATACAATGGCTTCTACGCCATCAAGTGGTGGTCAAAGCTTCTCATGTACTTGTGGTTCAGGTTTATGCACTTGCACTCTACAATACCCTGAGACAACTACATATACACTCCCATCCTGCCCTCTTTCACAGCAGCAGAGCGGAACCTATTACCTTTCTCCGACCCAGCTGGTCAACAGCAGCAACTCTGCAAACGCCTTGTGGCTCCTTACTGCGCCTACCCAGCCTCAAAAATATTACACAGACAGCTCTTTATTCTATTCCAACGGCAATTATATTGCAGGGGATGCATGCTTATCAAAAACCCCCGCATTGACTAGCCAGATCAACATGGGTCTAAATATATATTATGGCGGAAGCTTTTTTAGCTTTCTTCCTCGCTTTACTCCTATCATAACCTATTACACCATTCAAAACCCCGGGACTATGACCATAGAAGACTACGGCTATTCACCTATGGTAGATGGGGCTATTGCAAATGGGTTCCAAACAAGGAGCTATATCTTTCAGGAAGTCCCCTCTTATGTGCAGCATGGCCTTTGGTCTTGGGTTGCAAACTTTGCAGATTTGCAGCCTTTCCACCAGTCAACGACCGCATACGACATATCTTACACACAGTCAGAAACTTGCTACTACATGGAGGGCAACAATATGTATCCA
>JBAMLQ010000033.1:0-8186 GCA_039793505.1 Candidatus Micrarchaeia archaeon | reverse complement strand
TGCCAGAGAAGACTAAGAAAAGCATTGTTAGGCTTATCATCAATTCTTTTTGTTGCTAAAGGTTTTTAGCATTTAGCCGTATTTGTAGAAGAAGTAGAATGTGGAGCTGTAGAGCAAAGAGTACCACACAAGCCATACCCCGCCAGAGAAGTTGTTGGCTAGGAAGGCGAATATGCCAAGGAAGAAGAGCCCAAGCGAAAGGCCCATCTCTGCCATCGAGTTCCTTAGCGCAGAGAGAAGCCTGCTGTAGGCCTTTTCGCTTCCTTTTACCCATTTGTAGCTTGGGTTGGACTTGAACAATGCTGCTATCGCTGCCTTTGTCCTTATTATTGCAAGCGCAAAGTTGAGGAGAAATATCATTATTCCATATCTAAAGGAGCCGAAGTAGATCCTAGAAACGATTATAGGGGCAAGGAAAGAAAGTACTAGGGCGAGTATGCCATACAGCTCAAGGTAGAACTTGAAGTAGAGCGGATTGAATATCTCATTAAGCGACTGCCTTGTAAATGGAAAGTTCGAGAATACTATAAGAATTGAGAGGAGAGTAAAGAGAAGAAGGATTACAGAAAGGTAGTTAAGTCCAAAGCCGAGGCTTATATAATCAGTATGTTCTACGACGCTGAATTTCTTTTTCCTGCTCTTGCTCAGGTAATATCCAAGGAACTGAGTGCCGCCATAGTTATAGCGCCACTGCTGCCTGGCAAATGCACTGAACCTCTTTATGGGCCTGCCAAGCGCATAAATTTTCGGAATGTATATACCTTTGTAATTCCTCATCCTCGCCTCAAAAGAGAAGAATGTGTCCTCAATGACATATTCAGGGAATCCGCCAACATCATCTATCGCTTTCCTCCTCACAATGCCACACGACCCAGCAAATATCGAGGTATTGTGCGATGCTCTTGAAGGCTGTATGAATGAGAAGAAGAAGCTGTTGAACAGGTTTATGGAATCTGCAAAGAAATTGTTTCTCGCGTATCTCTTCTCTGTCTGCACATATCCTACTTTTGGATCATCAAAATACGGCACAAGGTCCTTTAGGAAGTTTTTGTTGATCAAATATTCGTCAGCATCAAAGATGCTTATAAGCTCCTCATTCGAGGATTTAAGGAAGTTGTTTAATGCACCAGCCTTGAATCCTTTCCTTGAATCCCTGTGGATAAACGTGAAGCCGTTCTTCTCTGCGACCTTTCTCAGCCCCTCTGTTATCTCCTCTTTATTTGAATCGTCTAGGAGATAGAAGTGAAGCTTTTCCCTTGGATAGTCTACGCTTTTCAGCTTCTTCATTGTTATCTCTACAGTTCTTGGGTCCTCATTGTAGGTTGGTATGACCATTGCAACAGAGTAATAGTGTGTCAGTTTTTTCCTAGCTATGCCGCTCTTCATACTCTTTTCGTAGAAGTAAGAATCATAGTACGAGAACGCCGCCATAGTGTTGAAGAAGGCTGCGATTATTGTAAGGATAAGGAATATAACGGCAATTAAGACCATAGAAAGATTAGTGGAGATTGTTATAAGGTAGATTGAAAAGCCTATGCTGACAATATCCAGAAGAATAATCGTAGGTATGGTTATAAATCTTGCCAGCCACTCCTTGTCCAACAGACCACCTTATATATATCTATCAGGTGCTTAATTTTTATTAATTTCCATAGCAAGTTTTTATTCTTTCTTTTTTTAATATTATTGCCGGGATGGCGGAACCAGGTAACGCGCCAGAAATTGGCGAAACTCGAGATCTGGTTTCCCTTCGGGGATTTTTGGGTTCGAATCCCAATCCCGGCGCATATGGTAAGTTGTTGGGCCAGATAGTTAAGGCTGCAAAGCAGGATTTTTCTAGTTAATTAGGATTTATAAATTCATTTAGCAGGATTGTAGCATATGAGCCTGCAGGCAGTGAGAAATTTAGTGTAACGTCTTCGCCTATGCTATATGAAAAGTCCCTGAAAGGAGCAAAGCACGGCCTGTAAGAGCCTTTCATGCTGAGCTCAGGCATGCTTTTTATCTTGAAATCCTCTTTCTTTATTCCAAGCTCCTCCATCGCCTCTTTCTCGTAAGGGCTTATCTCGTCATCTCTGCTTTCATAGCCTACAAGCGCAAATACGGGCCAATAGCCTTCCCTTCCATGCACCCTGTTTTCTATGTCCGGAAAGCCGTAGAAATTAGCTTTGCACGAGAGCTCGTCATTTCTTAGCTCCACGTCATTCTCCTTTATGCGCCTCTCAAGCGCAATGTTGAATATATAATCTTCTACAGCATGCACGAAAATAAGGCTCAAGCCCCTGGGCAGCTTCCTCAATGCATTTGCATAGTTGTTGTATCTAGCCATGTAGTCTATTACACTTCTCTCGTATTTTAGGTATTTTGGGAAGTATTCCAGGGCTCTTTTGAAATCCTTTTCCTCGCTGAGCCTTTTTCTTGCGTTTATGGCAAGCTCATGTATCTCATTGTTTGTTGAGGTCAAATACTCCATTACTGCGCCTTCAAAATCCCCTTTGATTATCTTCATGCCTATAATGTTGTTGTTGTTCCTAATGCCAAACCTCTGCTTGTCGAAGTAGTTTGGGAATGTGTTATTGAGCTCGTCAAGCTTTCTTTCTACAAGCTCGCTGCTCTTCTCAGCCCCTTTTATCCTTGCTGTAAAGGCGTTGCCTAGCAAATCCCCCATCTCTATGCCTTTCTCGCTCTGCCACGCCCCATTTATCTTTATGTCTTTGATCATTACCTTTTCAAGCTCTTCGCTCCTTGCTCCGTATACGCTTGCAAGCTGCACCGTAGTTGCTATCCTGTCCTTTAGCCCTGCATAGCCTATTGATTTTCTTCCGCGCCTGAATCTCTTGGCTATAGCGAGCAATGCCTCTTGCGTGTTCCAGTTCTTTTTCTGGAGCACAAAAACAGCGAAATTGCCATTGGTGCTTTCTTTCTTGTACTCTCTGTCAAGCTCTAATACAACTCCTTCTTTTGTTATCTCCCTAACAATAAAATCTTCTGCACTTTCTTTTATCTTTCCTCCTATGCCCCTTCCTTTGGATAGATTTATCATTTGTTCACTTGCTTTTTGCTTTTTTGTCAGGATCTGTCATGTTGAAGTAAAATCCAAAGAACCAGTTCATCTCACCTTTCAGCACAGGCCACGCCAAATACTTCATGCCCATTTTCATGAGGTAGTTTGTTGTAGAAGGCTTTAGCTTCAAGGCAGGAGCAGTGTATGAGCTTATCACGAATGTGGCCTTGTGGTAGCCGAATTCAAATGGGCAGTGGGTTCTGCCGTTGAATCTCGCATCTTTGCCCCTAAGTCGCTCGCTTATTACCTCTGATTGTATATGTCCTGTAACTGCAGATTTCGAAGTCTGTATGTTTGTAGCATCGCCCATGCAGAAAGCATCGTCGTAATTTCCTATATTGAGCGTAAACTTGTCTGTTTTTATGAATCCATCATTGTCGGAGAAATCCTTCACAATGCCTGCACCTACATGCGGTGGCACAAGCGCAGCAAAATCATAATGGATTGTATCCCCCTCTATCGAGCTTATTGTTCTGTTTTTTGTATCTATGCTCTCTACATCGAAGAATGTCATTATATTGATTCCCCTCTCCTTCATTGCCTGCTCAACGAATTCGTTGATGGGCTCGGCAGGATAAGCCCTCGGAAAAGGGGTTATGAATGTTATCTTTGTCTTCGGCTTGAGCTTGTGCTTGTTGACATATTCCTCGAACATGAACGCAGCCTCATTGGGAGAAGGCGGGCATTTGTATGTTGGGTATGAAATGCCTATCACTGCATCCCCGCCAGAGAAGCTCTTTACCTTGCTCCACAGCCTCTGAGCTCCAGCCGTGTCGCTGTGCGTATCTCCAAATTCGTTGAAAAGCTCGTTGTGGCCTGGTATCTTGCTATAATCTCCTATGCTCCCTGTATCAACAACAACATAATCATAGCCCATTTTGCCGTTGCTCAGCACTACCTTCCTATTCGCCAAATCCACATTCTTAACTTCTTTGTTTACAAAATTTGCCCTCCTTGGAAGAAGCTTTCTCTTTTCAATCTTCTTCTCCTTGGCGCCATGGAAAGCGATGTGAAGTTGCCATGGCTGGAAGTAGTGCATTGTGTTCTTGTCAATGAGCGTTACATCAAAATCTTTGATGAGCCTATGCGCTAGTATTATTCCTCCGTCTCCGCATCCTACAATTACAACCTTCTTCCTCATCAAGTTACCTGTTTAGTATCTTTATAGTTACTTTTATCACTCCATTCTCTTCCTTTATGCCAAGCACCTGGTTTTTTGTCTTATTGGCCCATGCTTGTGCATCTGCCTTTATCCCAGGGTCTGTGGCCCATACTTCTATAATGTCGCCTACCTTTGCCAGCCTGTAAGCCTTTGAGAGCTCCACTATGGGCCCAGGGCAGCTTGAGCCTCTTGCATCTACAATCTTCTTGTTTTCGTCAGCCATATAATCGCCTATATGAAAAGCGTTTCTCCTCCCTCTGCCATTTCAAGGAACGATGCTGCGCCCACAATATCGTCGACAAGCTCATTCATGTCCTCTTTCTTCAATCCCATTACCCCTGCCATTGTCGAGCAGGCATAGACCTTTGCTCCCATGCTTTTTGCTTCCTTCAGCATTTCCTGCCAAGGCTTTGCATTCATTTTCTTGAGTCCGTTCAAAAGAGCCGGGGCCATATCCTTGAACTCGCTTGGAAAAGGAGGCTCCTTTGCGTTCTTTGTAAAGCTTAGCAGCGCCCAGCCAGTCACAAAGACATTTACCTCAAAGCCCATTGCAGCGGCAGCCTGCGAGAGTATGCCTAACGGCAAAAACTTGTCTGCTGTCCCGCTGAACATTATAATAGAGAGCTTGCTCTTTTTCTTTGGCATGCCTTCACCAGTTCAAAATCAGCTTTTAAAAATAAAAACCTATCTTTCTAAAATCAGAAAAAAGAAAAGCAGGATGAGAGAAATGCTTATAAGCTTTTCCTTCCAAATTATCTCCAGTAGCGTTTAGAGCAAATTCTTGGAAAGTCTTCCCCACCCTCTAAACGCTGCCTTTTTACATTTTAGAATTCCGCTATTCCTCAAATTTTGTCGTGCAACTTTTTTTACTACAAATGGGATACATATATAAATAGTTTCAATACAAAATGTAATTGTGTGATCCCTAATGAAAAAGTTCAAGACTACAGAAGAGATAAAAATACCCGAAAAGCTTGTGGACCAGGTCATAGGCCAGGACAAGGCTGTCAATATAATAAAGAAGGCAGCTAAGCAGCACAGGAATGTCTTGCTTATAGGTGAGCCCGGCACAGGAAAAACAATGCTCGCCCAAGCCATGGCTGAGCTTCTTCCTGCCACAGACCTGGAAGATGTCCTTGTTTACAAGAATCCAAACGATGAGAACAGGCCTTTGGTAAAGGTTGTAAAAACATACCCTAATCCGCCAGAGCCAGGAAAGCCGCTTGGCGACGGCCAGGGAAGGCAGATACTTCAAAAAGAGAGGATGAAGGAGAGAATAGATGCAAGAGGTAGCAGCAGTTCTAGGGTAACATCAATAGTACTTATATTGGTAATAATACTTTTTGCCCTCTCCCTTTCTGGCATATTCAAAGGCTACGAGATAATAGTCCTTGCTGCGCTCATTCTTGGCGTTCTTATTTTCGGCTCAATAGCTCTTTTTGTTAGCGGGCTTACGAGGCGCGTGGGCATAATGCCTGGCGCATTTGATTCGAACGAGCCGAAGCTCATAGTTGACAATACAGGCATGACCCATGCTCCATTTGTAGATGCGACAGGCGCAAAAGCAGGTTCCCTTTTTGGCGATGTAAAGCACGATCCTTTGCAGAGCGGTGGCCTTGGCACTCCAGCACATCTTAGGGTGGAGAGCGGAGCAATACACAGGGCAAACAAAGGCGTGCTCTTCATAGACGAGATTGCAAGCCTTGATCCAAGGTCGCAGCAGGAATTGCTAACAGCTATGCAGGAGAAGAAATATCCTATAACAGGGCAGAGCGAGCTTAGTTCAGGGGCCATGGTGAGGACTGATCCTGTGCCAAGCGACTTCTTGCTTATTGCAGCTGGCAACCTTATGGACATACAGAAGATGCATCCTGCGCTGAGGTCAAGGATAAGGGGCTACGGCTACGAGGTCTTCATGGAATCTACTATGCCCGATACAAAGGAAAACGAGGAGAAGATAATAAGGTTCATAGCCCAGGAGATAAAGAAGGATGGCAAGATACCTCCATTCGATTATGATGCGTGCATGGAAATAATCGAGGAGGCAAGGAGGAGGAGCGGGAGGAAGAAAAGGCTCTCTCTGATATTGAGGGACCTTGGCGGACTGGTAAGGGCAGCTGGCGATATAGCGATAGAAAAAGGCAGAAAAGTTGTTACAAAAGAGGATGTAATAGCAGCTAGGGCGCTTGCAAGGCCTATAGAAGCCCAGTTCGTTGAGCAGGCGCTAGAATATAGAAAGGATTACAAGGTCTTCAATACTTCTGGCTTTTCAATAGGAAAGGTAAATGGCTTGGCCGTTATAGGCTCGTCATATCTTTCTGCTGGAATAATAGTGCCTATTGTTGCAGAGGTTACGCCTTCCAGCTCCAGGGCCGAGGGAAAGCTCATCGCCACGGGCAAGCTCGGCAAGATAGCTCAGGAGGCAGTGAAGAACATAAGCGCCGTGATAAAGAAGCACCTCGATGTTGATTTTGCAAGCTATGACATACATGTCCAATTCTTGCAAACATATGAAGGGGTAGAAGGAGACAGCGCAAGCATATCTGTTGCAGTAAGCGTAATCTCTGCGCTCGAGGGCATACCTGTCGACCAATCGGTAGCAATGACAGGCTCGCTCTCTGTAAGGGGGGACGTATTGCCAGTTGGAGGCATAACGAGCAAGGTAGAGGCTGCGATAGATGCAGGGCTTAAGAGCGTGATAATACCGAGAAGCAATTTGTACGACATATATATAGACAAGTCAAAGCTAAAGAAGATAAAAGTCATTCCTGTATCAAATATAGGTGAGGTTCTTGAGCACGCTCTGAAAAAGAGCAGCAGGCGCGACGCAATAGTGAGAGAGCTGAAGCACTACATCTCAACCGAATCAAGGGAGAGGCTTCCTATAGATAATAAGAGGTAAGGCTATGGAAGCGAATGGCGCGAAAGAGAAGCTAGAGATGCTTGGCAAGGAGATACTTCAAGATATAGAGTATGGCAAGAATCCGAAGTTTGTCACAGTAGCGAGGACAAGGTCAAACATAACCTATGATCCAAAGAGCGGCTTCCTTAAGCTTGGCAATGCACAGGAGGAGAGGACTTTCATAAACGTAGCCCAATCAAAGAGGTTTATGCAGACAATGGCAGTCGCTGCTAAGTGCCACAAGTTTCTCAAAGAAGGGCTCCACACGAGCATAAGGGGCCTTTTCTACCAGCTCAAGTACTCGCTCGGCGAGGATATAGATGAAAGCATATTCAGCGAGCAGGCAGAGTCTAACCCGCTTATTGAAGACTTGGAGGTCGCGCTCTCAGTAAAGAGGGAGGACCTTAATCTAAATGCAAACAGGAAGGGCGTGCTTGCAGGAAGGATGAAGGTTATTGACAGGTCGGGCGGAGAAGAAGTTACTATAGACTGCAGCAAGATGGGGAGAAGCGGATGGGCGATACCAAGCGATGTAGACAACAACATAGAGTTCACAGATGTTAAGGCTTCTTATGTCCTTGTTGTAGAGAAGGATGCGCTTTGGCAGAGGCTCAACGAGGACAATTTTTGGAAGAAGGAAAACGCAATACTTATAACGCCTGTCGGCCAGGCAGCGAGAGGCACGAGGCGCCTTATAAGAAAGCTCGCAGACATGGGCCTTCCAATCTATGTCTTTACCGATTCAGATGCATGGGGATGGTATATCTACTGGACTATAAAGACAGGAAGCATAAACCTTGCCTATATAGGAGGTGATGTCGCAACCCCAGAGGCAAAGTTCATAGGCGTCTCACTCTCAGACCTCGACAGGTACGAATTCCTTAACAAGCTCACTATAAAGGCATCGGATATAGACCTCAAGAGGGCTCAGGAGATGCTGGGCTACGAATGGATAAAGAGGCACAAGGAGTGGGTAAGCGAGCTCGAGCGCATGATAAAGACAAAGAAGAAGCTCGAGCAAGACGCGCTTCAGGGCCCAAGCCTTACGTTTGTAGACA
>JBAMLQ010000032.1:0-8268 GCA_039793505.1 Candidatus Micrarchaeia archaeon | reverse complement strand
TGATAATGGATTCGCTGAATGCAGGTTTTGTAATAAAAAGCGTCCTCGAGCCAGAGCCGCTAAAATCTCTCAAAAAAGTGAATCCGGAGCGCTATAAGAAGCTTTCAAAAGTGCCTCAGGCAATAATAATAGAGCTTGTCAAGCCAAGGAAATGCGTGCTCTAGCTACCAAAGCCCTGCCAGAGCCAAGAAAAGGAGCGCAAAAACAAAACCTGAAAGCGCGCAAGCAGTATTGGTAGTATATTTATTTCCTATTCCCTTTTCCTCATAGTAGCCAAGAACCGAGTCGATTATGTTCCCGAGGAATCCAGAGACAAAAACAATGGCAAAGGCAAGCAAGCTTGGGCTTATGAAGAATGACCCAAATGATATGATAAAAGAGGCAAGAGCGCTAGCGCCAAGGCCAAGCAGGGTTACGCCGCCAGAAACGCCCCGTTCTACCCTTTTCATTGTCAAAAGCATTATTGGCATGCCGTCAAGCACGCCTATCTCGCTTGCAAACTTATCTGCAGTAATGGCAGCTATGCTGGCAACATATCCAAGAGCAAGAACATAGCTATTGCTGCCTGCGAAAAAGAAGGCAATTGCTATGAAAAGAGGCACAAGCCCGTTTGCAAGAACGTTTCTCCAGCCTCTAGCTTTCTCATAAAGACCCATTCTCCTTTTCTTCCTCTTGCCAACATTGGTGACAATTGCGGAGAGCACAAGGAACACAAAAAGGAGTGCCAGGAAAAACAAGCCATAAGCCTTGCCGAAAACAACAAGAAGTATAGCCAATACAACGGCAGAAATTACTCCTTTTTTGTCAAGCGTCAAGACGAGCATTTTCCCAGCGTTTTCATATTTTTGAAAAGTTCCGGTAAATGGAAAACTTTAAAAATGTATACATTCCTATATTAAATACGGGTTCTCTACTGTAGGAAGGGTAAAACTGGTCGCCTTGCCAGCGCATGCGAATGTGCTGGCCTCTTCCTTTTAATAAACTTCTCCTTGTTTATTTTATAATAAAAAGAAATAAAAACCCACATTCTAGATTCATTAGTGGTCCAATGGATACAAAAATTATCTTTTTTAAGGCGCAAGACGGCATTGCCCTTACAGGCATACTTTTTGCTCCTGAAAAGTCAACAAGTTCCGCAATACTTTATCTACATGGTCTGGGAGGCAATTTCTATTCAAAATCAATCTTTGCAATGGGGAAGGAAGCGTGTGCAAAGGGTATAGCTTTCTTTGCCATGCAGCAGCGAGGCAGCCATATTGCCGACGAGCTTGGATATGAAGGCAAAGACGCTTTTATATTGGCTGGTTCTGCATTCGAGCGGTTCGAAGATTCCCAATACGACATCTATGGCGCCCTTTCTCTTCTCAGGAAGCTAGGATTTAGAAGAGTTGTACTGATGGGAAAGAGCACAGGTTGCCAAAAATCAATTTATTTCCTTTACAAAAACGGCAAGAAGTCGATAGCAAAGATAGTAAAAGGGCTTGTCTTGCTTAGTCCTGTAGATGATAGGAATTATGATATTAAAAATCACCAGAAATTCCACAAGAATTTCCATAAAAACATTTTGATAGCCAGAAGATTAGCAAGGAAAGACCCAGACGCAATAATGCCCAAAAAGATGCTTCCAAAAGACCAATGGCCAATCTCAGCTCTTAGATTTTTGAGCACAGCTGAAGAAAAGAGCATAGAGGGCAAGCTGCTGGATTATAAGCGAGATCTTGCAGAATTCAAGTCAATAAAAATTCCAATAATAGCAGTATTTGGTTCCAACGACGAGTACATGAAAGGGGTGATAGGCATTGACAAGGCAGCCGCTAGGCTTAGGGAAAACAAATTTACAAAGAAGGTCATAGTTATAAAAAGGTCTGGACACTCGCTCTATTCCAAAAAGAATTTTCCTGCAAAAAAGATTGTTAAGGAAGCATATGCGATTCTGAGATGATTCAAAAGAGTTATATTTCTTGTTTTTCCATAATTAATTGAGTTGGGGGCATGGCTAAAGAGAAAGAAAAGAGCATTAAAGATCTAGAAGACCTTCCAGGAATAGGTCCTACAACAGCTGAGAAGCTGAGGGAAGTGGGCATAGATACGATAGAGAAGGTTGCTACCTCTGCTCCGCATGATCTTTCTGAGCTTGTAGGGATAAGCGTAGATGCGGCAAAGAAGGCTGTTGACGCTGCTAAGCAGGCAACAACCATAGAGTATGAGACAGGAGAGCAGGTTTTTGAGAAGAGGAAGGCGCTTGGGAGAATAACCACAGGGGCAAAGAGCTTTGACGAGCTTCTTGGAGGTGGCGTCGAGACCAACGGGATTACAGAAGTTTATGGAAGGTTCGCCTCTGGAAAGACCCAAATAGGTTTTCAGCTCTCAGTGAACGTGCAGTTGCCTGTGGAGAAAGGCGGCCTAAATGGTGGCGTTCTTTTCCTTGATACAGAAGGTACATTCAGGCCAGAGAGGATAGTAAGCATGGCCAAGGCTGTTGGCTTGGATCCAAACAAAACACTGCAAAACATCATTGATGTGAGAGTTTTCTCAACAGAGCAGCAGATCCTTACTATAGAAAGGGCGGATAAGCTCATAATGGAGAAGAACATAAAGCTCATAGTTGTTGACTCGCTTATGGCTCTCTTCAGGTCTGAGTTTGTAGGCAGAGGCGCGCTAGGGGAAAGGCAGCAGAAGCTCAACCAGCATTTGCACAAGCTGCAGAGCATAGCAGACAAATTTAACCTTGCAGTTTATGTCACTAATCAAGTAATGGATAACCCAGCAATACTCTTCGGCGATCCTACAACGCCAGTTGGAGGCAATATAATAGCGCACGCAGCGACTACAAGGCTCTACATAAGAAAAGGAAAGGAAGACAAGAGGATAATAAGGCTCGTTGATTCGCCGAACATGCCTGAAGGGGAGTGTATAATAAAGATAACACCTGAAGGAATAAAAGACTAAAAAGGTGGAAGTTTGCTTTTTTTAATTGGGCTCGGTCTTGATAAAGGGGATATATCAGCAAGGGCTCTTGCTCAACTCAAGAAATGCAACAAAATCCTTCTTGACCCGTATACAAACAGGGTAAGCGATGATTATATAAAATACATAGAGGAGGAGACAGGAAAGAAGGTTGAGCCTTTGACAAGATCTGACTTGGAGGAAAAGGCAGAAGAAACAATAAAAGCGGCAAAAGATGAGAATATAGCAATAATTGTCTCTGGCGATCCATTGATAGCCACAACACATCATACAACCCTGCTTGATCTAGCTGTAAGCGAGGGCATAAAGGCAAAAGTTTTCCACGCTTCTTCTATATTTTCTGCAGCAATTGGGATAAGTGGCTTAGATATTTACAAATTTGGCCCCACGACAACAATCCCTTTCTGGAGCGAGAGATACAAGCCAACATCTTTCATTGATGTTATAAAGAAAAATATAGAGAATGGCGAGCACACGCTCGTTTTGCTAGATTATGATTACAAAAATGAAAGAGGTATGTCTTTGCAAGAGGCATTTGATCTTTTGGAAAAAGCACGCAGCGCAAAAGGTGTAAAGCTTGAGAAGATCCTTGTGCTTGGAGATATAGGCAAAGAGAGCGAAGAGATAGCATACGGCAATATGCAATCGCTGATGGGGATATCAGGCAGGTTTGATGGCAAGGTACTTTCCCTAATTATTCCCTCGCATCTAAACTTTTCTGAGGAGGAGGCGCTTTCAAAGTACGCTATTTCCAGTACCTAAATGTATAGATAAGCGCCAAGAATCCGAAGAATTCAACGAACCATACTGTGGCTATCCTGAAAAATATCGTAACCACAGAGGCGAGGCCGAAGCTTATGCTGCTCCCAAAGAAGGCGACAAGCTCGCTCAGCATAACTCCGTCTGTCACCCCAAGGTTTGCTGGTACGCCTGTTATCATGCCGAAGATAAGGGAAGAGGCGAAGATGAAAAGAATAGTAGGGATATTTGCTATACCTACATTTACCCCGAAGCTTAGGAGCACAAAATAAAGGCTAAGCCCGTTGAGGAACATTGCAGGCACGGTATAAAGCATTGAATACCAGTAAGAATCGCTGCCCAGCATTTTGTTGTTCTTGAAATACAAATCGCCCACTTCGAAGAAGCTTTTCAGGCTCCTAAACCTGCTAAGCTTTCCCTTCAGGTAGGCAAACGGCTTCTCGTGGTAGAGGAAGACAAAAGGAAGAAGAAGCACAGCTGTAATAAGCAAGGAGATAAGAATGTACTTGTGGACAAAAAAAGCGAAGAAGAGGCATATAATTGCAAATCCAAGGAAGTCTGTAAATATGTCTGCAACCACTGCGGGGAACGTTCTGCTGAACTTCACCTTTGTAAGCTTGTTTATGGTATACGATACCACTGCCCTCCCCCACCTGCCAGGGGTTATGTCCATCGAGTACATTGAGAGGTAGATGAAAAAATTCTTTGTGCGAGGTATCTTTACCTTGAGCTTTTTCATGTAATATTCCCATTTTGGGAATCTCAATAGATAGCCCAAAAAGATTATGAGAAGCGCGATACCATAGTAGAAAAAATTTATCGACTCTATCATCTCAGCGAATTTGCCCAGCCCTTCGTTGAGTATTGCCCCAATGGCCAAGAATCCGAAAACAACAAGGCTTCCGAAGAGTATGCTAGCAAGAATGATCTCTATCTTTCTCAACCTCTTCTTGTAATCTACGTTGCTTCCTATCTTCCCTATGCTTTTTACGTTAAGTGCGCTTTCCTTTTTGCCCATCTAATCATTTCTCGAAGCTTATTATCCTCTTCGAAGCAGTCTCCTCGTTTTTGGAAAGAAGTGCTACATTGCTCGGCCTGTGATAATCGGTAAGTATATATCCTGACTCCTTAGCTATCTCTTCAGCAAAGCTTATAATATCGTCTTTCTTAGGCATCATGTCGTAGCCAAGCCCTCTTGAAGGATTTCTTGCTCCACCTACAAACACAAATCCCTTTACTTCTACATAATCTGGACTCCCTCTCCTTATAAGCTCTGCATAGCCCTTTGCGTCAACCATATTGAGCCCCTTTATAAGGGTAAGCCTGAAGACCTTTCTTGTCCCGCTAAGCTTTGAAAATATGTCAAGAAACTCGAGGAAGTTCTCCCACGCATGCTGTATTTTTGGTCTGGTGACTTTTTCATAAATTTCCTTGTTTGGCGCCTGTACAGAGACATAAAGCTGGGTAGGCAAAGTTTTGAGCTTTTTCAGCGCTTCTGGCAGGGTCCCGTTCGTTACCAAGAAGGTGCTCATCTTTCTTTTGTGGAACTCTTCTATAAGATCGTTCATCTTGGGATAAAAGAGGGGCTCGCCTGTAAGGCTAAATGTAACATGTGCCGGATCATTTGCTTCTTCAAGCCTTTTCTTGTCTACTTTTTCGTTTCCTTTGTAGCCTGTGAGGAGTGCCCGCTGGGCATCTATCAATCCATCAACTATTTCCTTAGGATCATCCCATTCGTTCATGTTCAGTTCGTTCCAGTTTATTCCAACTTCCTCAGGTATTATCCTCCAGCAAAATCTGCATGCCAGATCGCAGCCAAGAGTGGG
Source organism: Candidatus Micrarchaeia archaeon (assembly GCA_039793505.1). Lineage (GTDB taxonomy): Archaea > Micrarchaeota > Micrarchaeia > Micrarchaeales > CABMGC01 > JAGDYD01. The sequence goes on along the minus strand of JBAMLQ010000032.1, from coordinate 2,716 downwards.
GGCGCTTTGCAGGCAACGCCAGCTCCTTATCCCATAGAACTGATTTTTATAGCAAGTCGTGCCTCCTTTCAAGCTGCTCGTGGTATAGTTGCAGAGCTTAACCGCAGAATGCCTGCCTACGAAGCGGTATCCTTGCCTTTTCATCATCGATTCTAGCTTTTGCGGAATGTTAGCCATAGAAGCACCTAGCATAGAATTTTATAGATTATAAGCATTTATTATTTATTATTTCGTGGTTTGATGCTTGAACTTGAATTTGTGAACAAAAAAGACGTAATTGCTGCAGACCAGCCAACAAAGGACATTTTGGAAAACAGCTTCTTCGGCGTAGAAAAAGTGGGCAAGCTTCACCTGCTTCCAGAGGAGGTGCTCTACTTAGTCGATATAAGGAATGCTGAGTGCAAATACAAAGGCAAGCCCCTTGCGTTTGATGAAGTTGCCGAGATGTTCAGGAACAGGAAGAAGCTCATGGCAAGCTACTTTGCATATAAGGACTGGCGCGAGAGGGGCCTCGTTGCAAAACCTTCAAATACTGGTTATAAGAAGCCAGACATAACACCAATTAAAAAATACCCCTCCTCTTCGATCGAGCTTCCAAAGTGGAGTGTAGAGGGGATTTTCTTTCCAGACGATCTTGTAACCCTGCTTCGTGACCAAGAAAAGGGCAAGGAACTGTATGAAAAGTTCTGGATAGGTCAATATGGCTCATACAAGGCCCCTGAAAAGGGCAAGCTGAGCAAGCTCGACATATACGAAACTGTTTTCCTAATGGAGCACAAAAGGCTAGTAGTTAAGGACTACACCATGCAAGAAATAATGAGGCAAGCTAAGAAAAGAAGAAAGGAGTTTCCAATGCTCTATGAGGTATACAAGGACTGGAGGGAAAACGGCTATATAATAAAAACCGGATTCAAGTTTGGCACCCACTTCAGAGTATATTTTCCAGGAGCCAAGCCCATCAAAGATGAAAACTGGGTGCATTCCAAGCACGTTCTTCATGTCTTTCCAAAAGATTCAAAGCTCCTTATCTCAGAGTGGGCAAGGGCCATAAGGGTAGCACACTCTGTAAGGAAGACTTTTATACTTGCAATACCTGGAGAGGTAAAGGAGAAGGACGAGAAGATAGATTACATACTTTACCACAGGCATGGGGGTGAGGCAGACAATCCGAAGAGCGAATCACCCAAATATGCTATGCTTTCCTTGGGCGAAGAAGAAACAATAGGCGGAGCTGAGCTTGCAGGAGCTATAAGCAAGGCGAAGGATATGAAACTCGAGCTCATATTAGCAATCGCCGATAGAGAGACGGCGATAACATACTACAAGGTAAAGCAGATTGTCCTTCCGAAGAGCGGCCACGAATATTATGAGATAGATTGGATACAACCTTGACCTTGACTTCCACTACATCTGCAAAGGGTATAAATTTATAAAGTATTCACTCAATAATAAATTAAGGCGACATTAAATGGTGTTGGAATGAGACTATCTGAACTTTACCACATGGACATATATAGCGACGCAGGGCAGTATCTTGGAGACGTGCAGGGAGTAGTGTTGGATCTTGAGAAGAGCGAAATTAGCAGGCTTCTCATGATACCGTGGAAGAGCATGAAAGGGGACCCTAAGAATATACTGAGGACAAAGAGTGTTCTTTACAAAAACGTGAAGAATGTAGGAGATGTTGTCTTGGTATCTACAACCCCGGCACAGCAGGAGCAGGCATCAAAAGAAGAGATAAACGACCTTACAAGGTAATTATTTAATTACCTTTGGTCTAAATACTCCTCTCTGCCCTTTGTAGGAGCCCTTATAGGTGTTTCTTACCCTGTTCATCGTCACTGCGAATATTATGTGTGCGAACCTTGTTCCTTGTTTTATTCTTATTCTGTAAGGAGAGGCGTTGAATACCTCTAGGGTTATAGTGCCCTCAAAGCCAGCATCGATTATCGTAGGGGGCATGAGAAGCCCGTGTCTTGCCCATGTGCTTCTCAATTCTACAAACCCTATAAGGTTGTCTGGCATCTTCACATATTCTACAGTCGAGAGAAGGACCTGCTTGCGTGGCGGCAATATAAGCTCCTTCTTGCTTTTTTCTATCTTGTATTCTTTTTCAATGTGCTCCTCGTTTGATGGGTCTATTATAAAATTTTCCCCTAGATCGGGATTGTGAAACGCAATCTCCCCTGCAAGCCTTAGGTCAACGCCGTTCTCCCTTATTATCTCCTTGTTGAAAGGCTTTATCACGAGCCTTTTCTCCTTCAGCATGTTTTCCAAGTCAAAATCAGAGAGTATCATGGAACCACTATCTTATTTTTAAGACAATCAAATAAATATTTTTTTGCCAATTAATGATTGTGGTTTAATGGGCGGGCTTTTTATAGTCTTTGAGGGCCTCGATGGTGCAGGGAGCACGACACAAGCATCGCTTCTCGAATCTTATTTTAAGAGCGAGGGAAGGAAGGTTTTGCTTACGAAAGAGCCAACGCAGGGCATTGTTGGCGGCATGATACGCGCTGTGCTGAGGGGAGACCTGTCGATATCAAATGAGATGCTGCAGCTCCTTTTTGCGGCAGACAGATCTTATCATGTGGGCAAAGAAGTTGAGCCAGCCCTCAATAAAAATTATGTTGTGATAAGTGACAGGTACCTTTTCTCTTCAATAGCATACGGCTCCGCATCTGGCCTTGACAAGGATTGGCTAAAGAAGATAAAC
>JBAMLQ010000031.1:0-1018 GCA_039793505.1 Candidatus Micrarchaeia archaeon | reverse complement strand
GTCAAAATGAAAAAGAATTTATCTTTTTAGTCGCATCTATTAATATGCAATTTATAGATTGGTTGGTTGATTTTATTCATTTTATTGTAGATCATCTAGCTTTGACTATTTATTCCAATATTATAGCTAGTGAATTTATAATGCTATCAATAGAAAAACCATACATTCAAGCACAGTTCAAAATTTCTCTTCCGCTTGTTTTTTCAGTATTATTGGTAGCTACAAACATCGTTTTTTATATGAAGTTATCTCATTTATATTAAGGCTTTTTAATATCGATTTAGATCTAAGTAATGTTTAAGTATAATTTTTACCTCATTCCATATTCATATACTTTACCACAAGCCTTAATTATCTTAAATGTCATAAAATATAAACATGGCAGGCGTATTTTTCCAAGAGAGCGAAGCTTTCTAGGTTAAACCGTTAATTTATCATTCTTTTCCTTATTTGGGTGTTCTATCTAGGGATATCTTTGAACTTCATGCTTCTTTCTGCTGTTTATGGCATGGCAGCCCTATACATTGTTTTCTTCCTTTCTCTGGAATTCAGGAACACTAAAGGAAAGATATACCAATCAGCAATCGCAAAAGAAGAGCGCAGATAGGGCTTTGAAGGAGATAAACCCGCTTCTACTTTTGTTGTTACTGAAATGCCTGAGCACCACTTTACTGATGTCGCTTCAAGGGAGCTGCACATCGCTATACCGCTCTATATCGCTGACATTCGCAACTTCAAGGACTACTCAGAAGCTTATATTAAACCAGAGCCAAGCTACGTCCAAAAGGCTCAGGAAGCTCAAAAAACGCTTGATTACAGAGCCAAGGTGCTCGAAATGCTTGAAAACGAGGCTAGCTGGCCCTCAAAGCTTGCCAAGGACATAGCTAAGAAACAAGGCATGGCCGACGAGCCAAAGCTGGCTGTAAGCAAGGTCCTGAAGGTGCTGCAAGCCGAAGGGCTTGTGGCTAAGCAGGCTCTCGAGCTGGAAGGCAAGGAGGTTACGCTCTATTACCGACGC
>JBAMLQ010000030.1:0-1045 GCA_039793505.1 Candidatus Micrarchaeia archaeon | reverse complement strand
CGTTGGCTTCGCGTATTTCATATTCTCCAATCTTTATCAACGCCTAATAATTTACTTGAATACATCTAATAAGCTTTTTCACTTTATCAGTAGTTCCGCAGGTATAGCATTTCGCTCTTTTAGATAAATTTAAGTGGACCTCATCGGCTTGAACAGTTTAGTGAACTAATATGTACAAACCAATGAGGTCCAACAGGAATGTAGTAAGGAAATTATTTAAACTCTCCTCTAGAGCTTTGAAAGAGAGCCTTGGCATAAAGGTAGCAAAGAACTCAAAGTACATGAATGAAGATATTGTAAAGTCGTTGATCTATGTATCCCTGAACAACACCTCTGCCGAATCCGGCTCAAAGGATCTGGCAAAGGACATGGATGTCCCCTCTCCAGATGTAGTATTAAGGAGGCTCAAGGCCCTTGATCTAAGCAATGTCATAAATGCCTTAAACAAAGCTAACATGAAGCTTGTAAAGAAGCATGCCAGGGATGGAATGAAGATGGCCATAGACTACACAGAGGAGCCTTACTACGGCAAGATCGACATGTACGTGACAAGGAGCAAGTACAAGAGCGGAACAGACATGTTCCACACCTTTGCAACTATAAGCGTTGTAGGAAAGGATGAAAGGGAAAGGCTAACGCTTTACTCTCTGCCTGTAACAAGGCTGGACACAAAGGAAGAAATTGTAAGGGAACTCCTCAAAAATTCTCCAAGGCCATCTTTGCTTCTCATGGACAGGGGCTTTTTTACGATAGAGATAATAAATCTGCTTACTGAAATGGGCATAAAATTCATAATTCCAGCTGTAAGGAACGAGAGGGTAAAGAGGGTTATGGATGATTACATTCATGGGATGATGCCTGCAGTTTTCGAATATGAAATGGGTTCAAAGGTTTACATGGTGATAGCCAAGAAGAGAAACGCAAAGGAAGATGACAGGCCCATGGATAAGTACATTCCATTAGTTACCAACGTAAAGTTCGATGATCCGCAGGAGATGGTTGCTGTAATACCAGAGGAATACAGGTACAGGTGGGGCATTGAGAC
>JBAMLQ010000029.1:0-8517 GCA_039793505.1 Candidatus Micrarchaeia archaeon | reverse complement strand
TGTGGGCGAGCAAAAGACAAAGCCAACCCAATATGCATTCAAAACTATTATGGGGAGCGGCATCATTCCAAACTACATCTTTTGCAGGGCGAGCGAACCTATAGAAGAGAAAACAAAAAACAAGATCTCACTTTATACTAACCTTGAAGCCGAGAGAATCATCGACGACTCAGATCTAAAAACCTTATACAGGCTTCCTCTTCACCTCATCGAGCAAGGGTTTGACAAGATGCTTATAAAAGATCTTGGCCTTGAGAGGCACAACATAGATGGCGAGAAGCTGAGGAGATGGAGAGAGATTGTGGAAAAAATAGAAAATCCGAAGAGAAGTGTCAATATCGCAATCGTCGGAAAATACACCGAGCTTAAGGATGCTTATATAAGCGTAAGAGAAGCGCTCACGCATGCAGGGGCAAAGCTCGATACTGGAGTAAATATCAGGTGGGTAGAGTCCGGCGATTTGGAAAACGGGGATTTGAGCTTATTGAACGGAGTTGATGGTATTATAGTGCCTGGCGGGTTTGGAAGCAGGGGCATAGAGGGTAAGATAAATGCGATAAGGTTCGCACGTGAGAATAAAATACCTTATCTTGGCCTCTGCCTTGGCATGCAGCTCATGGTTGTAGAGTATGCAAGGAATGTCTGCAATCTAAAAGGGGCAAACTCGACAGAATTTGACCAGAAGACAAGGCACAATGTCATAGACCTTATACCTTCGCAAAGGAAGGTCAAGCTCAAGGGCGCTACAATGAGGCTCGGCGCATGGAAATGCAAGATAATTAATACAAATTCTATCGCATACAAAGCATACAGGAAAAGGGTTATTTCTGAAAGGCACAGGCATAGATACGAGGTAAACAATAGGTACAGAAGAATCCTGGAGAAAAACGGCCTCGCAATAACCGGAGTAACCCCTGATAATAAGCTTGTTGAAATTACAGAATGGAGAGGCAGCTTTGGCATAGGCACACAGGCGCATCCGGAGCTAAAATCAAAGGTAGAAGAGCCTGCGCCTCTTTTCGTAAGTTTTGTAGAAGCATCGCTCAAAAGGTCAGGAGAAAAATGACTTAAAGAGTGCAATGCCCTGCTTGAAGCCTGCTTTTGAAGAGCCAAATTTCCTTATATGGAATACATAAGGCACTTCGCCTATCTTGACATTCCTATTTAGGCATTTGAGGAAATCAAAGAGAACCTTGTAGCCTGGGCCGACAAACCTCTTGGAGTTAGCCATGTATGTATTCAAAAAAAGCTCCCGCCTTGTGCCAAAATATCCTGAAAAAATGTCTTTGCATCTTGCACTTCCCTCTAAAAAAAGGACCATGTTACCAATGAGCATGAGCGTTTTGGAGATAAATTTCCTGTAGAGAGACCAGTTTGTAACATTTGCCCTGAATGCAACAACAATATCGTAGCCTTCATCAAACTTTTCCTTTATTTTGCGTATTACCTGATAAGGATGCTGCATGTCTGCATCCATAACAATTGTGTATTTCGTCTTGCTCAGCTTTATACCATCTATGACGCTCGCAGTTAGACCTCTATTCTTCTTTCTTACGAGAAGGCGCACATTGCTATTCTTTGCGCTTATCCTTCTTACAATCTCAATTGTGCCATCGCGAGAATTATCGTCAGCAACAACTATCTTTATTCCAGGGTAGGCCTTTAGTATTAGCCTTATGAGCCTGCCTATAGTGTCCTTCTCGTTTAGCGTTGGCAATACTACAGTAATCTCATTGTATTTCATCCTTATCCCTCTGGAAAAACTCTGCATATATTATTATTGCACCTAGCCAAGAGCCGAAAACAGGCAAGCGGTCTGCAATTCTCTTAAGCAGGCTAAGCTCCTTCATGCTTATCGCTCTGAATACGCCCAAAAGCATTGGGTATAGAAAAACAAAGACCAACAAGCCGAGCAGAAGCTGGTATGTTGCCTTTATGCCAAGCATTGCAATTGGAATAAAGAAGAGGAGAAGCACAGCATTTGCCGCGACAAGCCTAGAAAGGTTGAACTCCAGCCTTAGCCTAAGCTCTGACCTGATAAACCTTATATAAAATATGTCCCCTACAATCGATCCTATGTAGTAAATTGATACTATTAGCCCGTTTACTCCGAAAAATGGGATGAGAACAAGGAAGGAGGCAAGCTGGATTATGCTAGCCAGTATGCCAAACTTGAAAACCTTTTTCACATAGCCAGCGCTTATCACAAGAGAAGAAGCATATGAAGCCACAAGCCCAAGAAGAATGCCTATGCCTATCAGCGCTATGTAGAGAGGTGCATCAATATATGTGCTTGTAAAAACGGAGATTACCAGAGCCTTTGAAAAGATAGATATGTAAATTACTATAGGCAATGCAAAGAGAAATCCGAAATAAATAGTGTAGCTGTAAAGCTTACTTATTCCATCTTTTATTTTCTTGTTTACCAGAGCCGCGGAGAACATAGGTATTAGCACAGCACTTATTGAGCCAGTAACAAGGTCTATATACACGCCTATCTTCGATGCAACACCGTATAACCCTACGACGCTTGGCATGAAGAGAAGGCTAAGGTATAGGACGCTAAAATTGTTTATCACACTTCCAAATATTCCAGACACTGTAAGAGGCACTGAGAAGGTTAGCATCTTCTTTGCTTCGCTGCCAAATTTTGCAATATTAAATACTATTTTGCTATGCCTTAAAAGTCTGTCAAACTGATATATTAATCCTATGAAAAGGCCCACCAACGTGCCTACAAGCGCGCCAAGCGCACCGTAGCCTAAAAGGACCAGAGAGATGCTGAAAGCTGCTTGGAAAGAGTTATTTATTATTTGAGAAATTGCAGTATTTTTTCCGTCTGCAAAACTAATTAAGGTATTGCCGGCATAGCCGTAGAGGGCAGATATGATTATGTCAAGAAGTGCAACATATATTATTAGGCTAGTTGTAGTGCTGTGGAAGAAAAATAGGAGTATTTGCTTCACAAATGCAAGGCCTATCAACGTCACAATCAGGGAAAATAAAAGGGTTATTAGAAGCGAAACGCCAAGTATATTACTTATTCTCTCTTTTTCGCCTTTGAGGGAAAGCTCAGGTATGTATTTGTTTAGGTATTGGCCCAGGCTTATGCTTCCAAAAGCCCCTATGAAACCCGCAAGGCCAACAGCAATCGTGTATATGCCGTAATTAGAGGGGCCGAGAAGCCTTGCAACGACTATGAAAGTGAGCCCGCCTACTACTATCGAAAACAGCTTCCCAAACACAATAAAAGAGGCAACGCCCGCACTGTTTACGCCAAGCTCAGAGGCGCTGCTCCCTTCATAACCAGGCATTTTATTACCTTACAAAATATCTTATATAAGAAACTATATAATTGGTTAACCTTTCAATAAAAGGAATACCTTTTGTGAATCTTGAAAGATCATTTATGAACTCTTTATTCGCTATTTTGAATAAGGCAATAAGGACAGGATATACAATTATACCTATGACAAATCCGACAATTACTTCCGCCCAGATATTGGAAAGAAGCAGCGAAGAAGATATTATCAAGGCAAAGAGGGCGTTTGCGGCCAAAAGGCTCAAGAGGGACAAGACATCAAACCTTATTTTGAAGATCTTTTTCACACCCAAAATAAACAAAATATCATTAATTATTCCCCCTATAAAGAACAGGCTTATTATTGCGCCGACTGCTTTAATGTATGGAATGAGTATGAGCAAAGAGATCAGTTGAACCAGGGCTGATATTGTATTATATTTGAGTACAGAGATTACACGCCCTTTGCTTACCATGAAGCTCGAAATATACAAAGCTGGCATGCTTATTACAAGCCCTACAGAAATCAGTAAGAGGTAGAATGGAGCTAAGCTGTATTTGTTTGTTATTAAAATAAAAATTAGGGGCTTTGCAAAAACTCCAACATATATGATTATTGGAAATATTAAGGCAAGCGAATAGATTATGGTTTTGTTGAACGAAGCCTGCACCTTCCTTTTCCTTGCAACTATGGCAGAAAATGTAGGCAAAAGAACAACCCACATTGTGCCGTAAAAGGCCTGCAGCATATTAAGGCCCTTTGTTGCCGCACCATAGTTCCCCAGGATCAACGATGTTGTGAATATTCCTAGGATTAGAACGGCAAAGCTGCTCACTACATTATTGACAAGGTTGTTGGCAGCCATTGGAAGGGAGAAATAGAGCACCTTTTTTATATGATCCAATCCTATCCTTACCAACTTAAACCCACCATACGGCTTCATCGCCTTTCTTATGTAATATGACGTCGCCAAAAGCCCTATAAGGTAAGAGAGCATCATGCCCAACAATGCACCATTATAGCTAAGGCCCAATTTTATGAGCAGCACACTCCCTACAAGGTTCGCGGCTTGCACATATACAATTGTATAAGCTGTCCATCTGCCCCGCCCAAAGCTTATGAGTGCAGGGTAGACCGCGCCATATGTCATTGAGAAGAAAAGCACAAGAGAGGCTATGATAACTGTAATTGGCATCAAGGACTGGGACTTGAAATATGATGCAATGAATCCGCTGCAAAGAATTCCGGCAACTGTTAAAAGAAACGCTGCAAGGAAAATTATGTAGTAGCCTGAGGTGAGGACTTCGTTTATTTTCTCAGGCTTGCCCTTGTAGATATATTCAGAGATATACTTGTTGAAATATGTCCCTATGCCGAAATGACCTACCGCACCTATAAATAAGTATATGCCCACTGCAAGCGTATATATGCCGTAATTAGAGGGGCCGAGAAGCCTTGCAACGACTATGAATGTTGCTACGTTCAACAGCAGCCCAACAGCCCTGCCTATAAATAAAGATGACAATGTACGTGTGCTTCTCCTCCCTATACTCTCTTCTTTTTCCATATAGCTACCTTTTGATATTGCGAGTTGTTGTGATTTACATAAAATAAGAAGAAAGGATTTTTAAAGCAGATATGTGCTGTTTCCGCCATTTACATCTTGCACGCTGAATTTATACAAAAGATTTATATAATATTAGCAAGTAAGATAAGTTAGGGCAACCTTATATTTATCTGAATTGTGGAAGGGTGTGGGATATGCCAGAGGCGAGTGTGGCTGAAGGGGAGCTTTATGAGATTAAGGTTGCTGCGAAGAACCCAAATGGAGAAGGGATAGGCAAGCTTGACAACTTCGTAATCTTCATAAGGAATGCCAAAACAAAAATAGGAAAGATTTATAAAGTGAGAATAACAAAAGTGTATAGGACTTTTGCATACGCAGAGCCTGTGGAAGGTAACGAAGGAAACAGGTACTTTATAGGAAACGGTTCGATTATAGTTTGATTTTTCTTTGCTTTGTTGTTTGGTTTTCTTAATGCTTCTAGGTAGATTTTATGGATTATAGGGAAATTGCTGAAAAGGCAATGAAGGGTACAACTACAATAGGCATAATATGCAGCGATGGAATAGTGATGGGTGCCGATTCAAGGGCGACTATGGATACTTTCATAGCAAGCTCAGAAGCGATAAAGATCTACAAGATAAACGAAAAGCTTGGACTTACAGTAGCTGGAGACGTAGGAAGCGCCGAATATCTTGCAAAGCTCCTTAAGGCGCAGAACGACGCCTATAAAATGGATGAGGGCGTGCCGCTAAATCCAACATCAGCTACATCGATATTGCACATCATCCTTCAAGATAACAAAATGTTTCCATTCTTGGTGCAGCTCCTCGTAGGCGGATTCAATAAAGACGTACCCGAGCTATATAGCTTAGACCCATTGGGGGGCTACATAAAGGAATCTAAGTTCACCTCAACCGGCTCTGGCTCGCTGACTGCACTGGGATTTTTGGAAGATGCATACAAGAAGGATATTACAACGCAGGAAGCCAGCAAGGTTGTGGCTAAGGCACTTAAGATAGCAATGAAAAGGGATTCGGCCACTGGAGACAGAATCAACATAGTAACTATTACAAAAAATGGCTACAAAGAGCTTTCAAGCGAAGAAATAGAAAAGCTCCTAAAATAATTTTTATCTCGGACATTTCTTTGTTATTCTTTTTCAGAAAATAAGCTAAGGCGAGGTTGGTTACTTGGATGCAGAAAACGGCAAGCAGGAAGCAGCGAAAGAAAACAATCCTATAGAATTGCTCAAGGAGATACTTCCAAAAGAGGTAGGGTTCGTAAAGGCAGAGTATGAAGGCCCTGATATAGCGGTTTATGTAAGCAACATAAGTTCGGTATATAGTGACGAGTCGCTTGTAAAAAATCTTTCCTCAACAATAAAGAGGAAGCTTATCATAAGAAGCGAATCTTCGCAGCTTATGGAGCCTGAGAAGGCAAAGTCAAAGATATTGGAGCTCATTCCAAAAGAGGCTGAGGTAAACAGCATAAGATTTGTTCCAGAGTTTGGCGAGGTATATATTGAGGCCCTCAAGCCAGGTCTTGTTATAGGAAAAGGCGGCTCCACGCTCAAGAATATAGTGAATGAGACGAAGTGGCTGCCGAAGGTGCTTAGAACACCTACAATGAACAGCGACGTCATAAATGGAGTAAGGCAACTTATGTTCAAGGAGAGCGACTTCAGGAAAAAGTTTCTTGCGAGCGTTGGCAAGAAGATAAGCACGCCAATAATGAAGACAGAGTGGATAAAGGCAACTGCGCTGGGCGGATTCAGGGAAGTCGGAAGAAGCAGTTTATTGCTCGAAACAAGCCATTCGAAAATTCTTATAGACTGCGGCCTGAGCCCAGAGCCGGGCATAAAGGGAGTAGAAGCGAATAATGGTGGTGAGAACAAGGCTTATCCTTACCTTGACAGCGCGAACATAACCATAAACGACCTTGATGCTGTGATTATTACCCATGCCCATATGGACCTTATAGGATTCCTGCCGTATCTATTCAAATATGGCTACGATGGGCCTGTTTATTGCACCCCTCCCACGAGGGACCTCATGGCACTTCTCCTCTTTGATTATGTCAAGCTTGTACAGAGGAGTGGCGGAACACCGTTATATGAGGAGAAAGATATTAGGAAGATGCTCACCCATACAATAACAAGAGACTACGGCGAGGTTACAAATGTAACAGACGAGATAAAGCTTACATACCACAATGCAGGCCACATACTCGGAAGTGGGATAGTGCACCTGCATATAGGGGAAGGCATGTACAATATAGTGCACTCTGGTGATATGAAATTTGGCTATACAAGGCTGCTTGACCCTGCAGAAATAAAATATCCAAGAATAGACGCACTCTTTATGGAGAGCACCTATGGCGCGCCTTCTGATGTTATGCCGAATAGGCAGGAATCGGAAGCAATGCTCATGGAAAATATCAAAAGGACCATAGACAACGGCGGCAAGGTGCTAATTCCTCTCTTCTCAGTAGGAAGAAGCCAGGAGATAATGCTTGTTCTCGAGGCCTACCTTACAAACAGCCAGAACTACAAGATAGAAGCACCAATATACCTTGATGGAATGATACTTGAAGCAAGTGCAATACATACTGCATATCCAGAATACCTCAAGGCGAGCCTGCAGCATAGGATATTGAGCAATAGGTCGCCTTTCGAGAGCGAAATCTTTGAAGTGGCAAAAGGGGAGAAGAGCGAGATCCTTGAGAAAGGCCCTTCGATCATATTGGCAAGCGGTGGAATGCTTAACGGGGGCACAAGCCTCGATTACCTTGTCGATATGGCAGAGGATCCGAAGAATATGCTCATTTTCGTAGGTTACAACAGCGCTGGCTCTCTCGGAAGAAGAATCCAAAATGGCCTGAAGGAGCTCACTGTGCCTGACGAAGAGGGCAAGATGGTTCACAAGAACATCAACATGCAGGTTGTCACAGTAGAAGGATTTTCAGGACACAGCGACAGAAGGCAGCTCATAAACTTTGCCATGAACATAAAGCCGGCTCCGAAAAGGATCTTTACTATGCATGGCGAAGAGAATAAGTGCGAAGACCTTGCAAGAACGCTAGGCAACAGGCTCAGAGTAGAGGCAAGGGCTCCGATGAACCTAGATTCTATAAGGCTAAAATGATGAGATTAGTAGCGGACTCCATGCTTTCTAAGCTCGCCCGCTGGCTTAGGCTCGGCGGGATAAGCATCGAAAACGCACCAAACACTGATGACAAAGAAATAATCTCATTTGTAAAGAGAAGAAAAGCTGTTCTTCTGACTTCTGATGAGCAGTTAGCTAACAGGTCTCGCAAAAGGGGCTTCAGGGTGCTTCTTATAAGAGAAAAAGGCCTCGAGCACCAGCTTGCGTATGTGATAACTACTCTTGGCTTGAAGATTAATGTGCCTGGAATGATCTGCCCCATATGCAACGGCAAGCTTGTAAGAATAGGTAAGAAAAATGTCAAAGGCTTGGTTCCGAAAAACGCTTACAAAAAGCATAGGAAATTTTATAAGTGTGAAAAATGTGGCAAGATTTACTGGGAAGGAACCCATTGGAAGAAAATAAGAGAACGCTACAAAGAAGTTCTGAAAATAGCAAATGAGAAGAAGATTAAAGAAGGCTCTCCTCCTCTACCTCTACTTCC
>JBAMLQ010000028.1:0-8573 GCA_039793505.1 Candidatus Micrarchaeia archaeon | reverse complement strand
GCTATCCTCTTTGCGTTTAGGCTTTTCATACTATCACTTAAAACATTTTTTTGTTGAGTATTCATTATTATATAGTATTTAAATACCTTATGTTTTGTTTAATCTTTTTTATATAAATTAAATGTTAAACTTCGACAATCGTTATACTTGACTTCTTTTATCCACGCATCTGTTCGTCGAAACCTGAATTCCTTGCTTTTGCCCTTTCTTTTTTTGCTTGCTTGCATTCTTTTTCCTTTCTTCCTCTTGCAATCTCTTTGCCTTTCCCATCCTTTTCTTCTTTTTTCTCCTTTCCATTTCTTCTTGCATCTAAAAGAATAAAAATGTTCTGAACAAAAAGAGAGGAATCTTTTTAAAAAAGGTTTGCATAATTTAATCATGCGCCATGTTATAGACGTGGAGAGAAGCTCTGAGATAAACAATGCATTTTATTCGAGCAGGGTGGATTTGCCATTCAGAACAGAAGCTGCAAGGCAGGAACACCAGTTTGCAGTAGCCAAGCTATTATACAATTATATAAAGGAGATAAGCGGCAAGGAGGAGATAAAGATCATTGAGCTTGGCGCAAGGGGCGTATACTTCGAGAGGGGCCTCTACTCCGGCCTGAAGCACTTTGCAAAAGAGGAGCTTCCCAATATTACATATACTATTATTGATATATCGCCATTGGCAATAGAGAATTCAAAGCTCTCATACTCGGACATTGCTGAGCATGGCGACAAGAACATATTCCCAACAAGATTCTTTGCCGCAGATGTGCTCAATAGAGAGGAGGTAGAGATTGCTGGCAAGGGCTATGATGTTGTAATAGCAAACGAGCTTATTGATGACATACCGCAGGAGGTTATCGCAAAGAGGGACGGGGTTTATTATGAGGTCCTCTTCGAGCTCACGTGGACAGAATGGGCTGAGATAGGCGTAAAGAGACATGGAATGAGGGCCCTGAGCGAAGAGGAGGTGAAGGAGCTTGAGAGGTATGTTTATATGGAAGACGGCCAAGCAATTACTTATTCGCCCAAGCTTGGGGACCTTGTGAAGAATGTAGCTTCCCTCATGGAAAAGGAAGGCATGCTTTTCATACATGATTATTTCATAACGAATCCTGTGCCCCTTGAGAAGAGCGTTCACCTAAAGCGCGTATATGGAAATATCTTTGACTACAGTGCATTGTCCAGGAATCCCGAGAGCGGGGAGCTTCAAATAACGGCAGATGTCAATTTGATGCAGCTCCTTTTTGCTCTTGGCGAGAATGGCTTCGCATGCTCGATGGCGAGCCCGCATGAACTTTTCCTCAACGAGATGTTCGAAGACAAGATAATAAACCTGAGGACGCTTGCCTTGTCGCTCAACGCGCTGGACTTAGAGAAAAGAAGGTCCCTTCTCGCAGAGCTCAAAAGGACAGATGATATACCAAGAGACGCGAAAAAGGTAGACAAATCCCTGCTCAAGGAGCTAAACTCTATTTTGAGGAAGGGCGCTCTTGAGCTCAGGGCAGGGGCTTTCTACGCCCCCAACAGCAAGGTTGACATAAGCTATCTTGTCGATGACAAGGAGAAGCTCGCCTTTCTCTATTCGGTTTACAGGGACCTTTACGCGATAAAGAATCCTTATATGGACATAGCAGCAACGCTCATGCACTGATGGATGCAGGAAAAGTATTTTAATTGATACAGAGAAATAATTCTAGTGGTGCCTTGGAAGAAGACTCGTTTGTCGCAAAGATTGTGCACAGGCTCATCAAGAAGCACATAGCAGGCAATACGATGAGCGCTGCCATTAAGAAGACAAAGCAGCTCAACGGTAAAGGCATCGTTGTCTCTATAACATTCCTTAGTGATGCGCCAAAGGATCTCTCCAAAAGCAGCTACATAACAGCAACATACTCCCAGCTCATAAGAGAGATATCGCGTCTCGGGCTCAAGGCAAGCTTACACATACCGCTTGAGCAGCTCGGTATAAAAATCTCGAAAGAGGCGACGTTTGCAAACGCAAGGAAGATCGTAGAATTTGGAAACAAGTACGGCGTATTTGTGTGGTTCGAGGCAGAGAATAATGATGATATCATCAAGGAGCTTGCCTCACAGAAGGGCGTTGGCATAGCGCTAAAGGATCTCGGCTCGGCTCTTTTGTTCTCTTCCAAGAACAAACCCAAAACGCTCAAGCTCATACTCACAAATAAGCTCGATGAAAAGGGGATTGATTCAATAAAAAAGCTTGCTGACAAGACAAGGCTTGTCGTTCTTTCGCAGAACGACCCTATGATAGAGAAGCTCATAAAGATGAACAGCTACAAAAAGTCTTTAATCTTTGAGTTCCAATTGGGCTATAGCGAGAAGAAGCTCGGAAAGTGGGTGAAGAAGGGGGTAGGCGTGGGCGTTTACTTGCCGTTTGGCAGGGACTGGGTAAGCTACGCAATAAAGAACATGCCCGCTGGCTATATGCGCAGCATAGCATCAAGCCTTCTCGTGGAGAAAGAGAAAAGGGGGAAAGGTGGTAAAAATGAAGAAAAGTGACCCGAAGCCAAAGGAAGCAAGTGAAAAGAAGAGTGAAGCAAAGAAAGAGGAGAAGCCAGAAGAAAAGAAGACTATAGACCTTGTAACAGGTGCCAACGGCAGGCTTGGAAAGGAGCTTGTAAAAGCTCTTCTCAAGAAGGGCGACATTGTAAGGGCGCTCGTGAAGAGCAAGGATTATATTATAGAGCTTCCGCCAGGGGTAATACCCTATATCGGTGATATAAGCCAGGAGCACGTGCTTGACGATGCATGCAAAGATGCTGACAATGTTTTCCATCTCGCCGCTGCGGTAAGCGAGTACAAATATACAACAGAGGAGCTTTTGAAGACAAATGTTGAGGGCACGAGGAATGTGCTCGAAGCCGCTGAGAAAGGCGGGGTAAAGCACCTCATCTTTACCAGCACAATAGATGTATACGGAAGGAAGAGGAGGGAGCTTCTCACAGAGGAGTCGCCGCTAAAGCCCACAGACAAATACGGCTACAGCAAGATGCTTGCAGAGAATATTGTGAAAGAGTATTCGAGCACGCTTCCACATACTATCTTTAGGATTGCAACGATCTATGGCCCTGGGTTCGAGGGACCATATTTCAAGGTCTTCAAGGCCTTGGAAGAAAGGAAGGTCTATTTTGTCGGGAGCGGGGAAAACCATCTTGCGCTTGTCCACATCTATGATGCGCTTCAAGGCATATTGCTTGCAAGGCTCAAAGAAGAAAGCAGGAACAAAACCTACAATCTTACCGACGGCAATGCTTATACACAGAAGGAGCTTTTCAACCTTGCAGCAGACCTTCTAAAAGTGCCCAGGCCCACGAAGCATGCAAGCGAATTTATAGTAAGGCTAATAGCAAAAAGCAGGGGCCTTGATACCGATGAGCTGCGCTTCCTGACAGGCAACAGGGTGGTTGATATAAGCAAGATAAGGAACGAGCTTGGCTACAAGCCGATGGTGGACATAAAGGTAGGCACTGCCGAGCTTGTAAGTTCTTACCTTAAGAAATATCATAAATAAATTTGTTAAATAAAATTATTCTTATATTAAGGTGGTTATTTGAAGATGGGAAAAACAGAAAAATATATTTACGAAAAACTAGAGGAAAAGGGGGCGATGATGTTCATGCTTGTCGACCCCGTGGATTACAAGACTCCAGATGACGCCATAAAGACGGCTGTTGCAAGCATAGAGGGAGGCGCCGATATGGTTCTTCTCGGCGGCAGCATTGGCGCTCAGGGCGAGCTTCTCGATTATGTTGCGAAGGGTATAAAAGATAAGGTCAACGTGCCCCTCATCCTCTTCCCAGGCAATATAGCTACCCTTACAAGGTATGCCGACGCTATATACTTCATGTCGCTCCTCAACGCAAGGAATCCTTATTGGATAATACAAGCGCAGATGCTTGCCGCGCCTATAATAAAACACCTAAATATCGAGCCCCTGCCTGTTGGATATATAGTAGTTGCGCCAGGAGGCACAGTAGGCTGGGTAGGGGATGTGAACCTCGTCCCAAGGGAAAAGCCTAAGATTGCTGCGGGCTTGGCAGAAGCAGGGGAGATGCTCGGCAACAAGTTCATAGTTACAGATGTCGGCTCTAACCCGGCGTTGCAGCACTCTGGTCCCGTGCCGCCTGAGATGATAAGGGCTGTAAGAAAGGCTATCTCTGTCCCTTATATAGTTGCTGGCGGAATAACTACAGAAGAGCATCTTAGGCAGACGCTTGAAGCAGGAGCTGACATAGTTCAGATAGGCACAGCTATAGAGCAGAGCGAAGACGCAAAGAAGAAGACTGAGCTCTTTGCAAGAGTGATAAAGGAAGAGGGCAAGAAGAAGAAAAGCTGAGCAAAATGCGCGAGATCTCTTCTCTTGAGCTTTACAGGATTGCGCACGAACTTAGCTTTCTCGAAGGCTCCTACCTTAGGAAGTTCTACGAGACGGGAAAAGGAGAGTTCGAGCTTCTTTTCTACAAGTCGGAGCCTCATCTTGTATATGTGAAGCTTCTCAAGACTGTGAACCTTACAAAATATGTGAGTGGGCACGAAAAGGCTACGCAGTTTGCAATGCAGATAAGGAAAAGGCTTGAGAACAAGAGGCTGGAGAAAGTATACCAATACAATACCGACAGGATATTGATTTTCGAGTTTGGCGAATACAAGCTCATCTTGGAGATGTTTGCAAAAGGCAACCTCATACTTGTCGACAAGGAGATGAAGATAATTGCGCCGTACAAAAGGATAGAGTACAAGGAAAGGAGGATAGATTACAATGAGCTGTACAAATTCCCTACAAGGGGCGAGATAAAAGGCGACGGCAAGCTCATAGCTGTTCTATCAAAGAAGTTTGACATAGGCCCAATCTATGTTGAAGATGCTATACTAAGGCATGGGCTCAGGCCTGATGAAAACATAGAAAATATTGATACAAAAAAGATGGAGGAGCTTGAAGCATACATAATAGGGCTTAGGGAAAGAGCCCTTGAAAGCAAGCCATTGCTCTACTTGAAAGAGCAAGAATACTCGCTCTTTCCTCTTGAAAAGTACAAAGGAAGCGAGGCAAATGAATACGATTCGCTAAGCTCGCTGCTTGATGATTTCTACATAAGCGAGAGGGGAAAAGTGGAGAAGGAAGAGGACAAGGAAGGGGAGGCGATAAGAAAAAGCATAGAGCAGCAGAAAGCTCTTATAGAAAAGCTTGAAGAGGAGGAGAAAACCTACAGGGAGATTGCTGAAATGATTCTTTACAATATAAACGAGCTGAACGAGCTTATTGATTATATTAAAAGAAGCAAGAAGCCAAGCATTGAGGAGCTTAATGCAATAAGCGGGAAGATAAAGGTAAAAGGAATAGACCTCAAGAATAAAAGGGTAAAGGTAGAAGTGAGTTCATGAAGGTTGTAGTTCTCGGCACATCTGGCTCTACTCCGACAAAGACAAGGGGCATGCCCAGCGTGGCTGTTGTAAGAAATGGGAATGTCTACTTGTTTGACTGCGGAGAAGGCACGCAGATGAGGATGATGCAGAAAGGAGTAAACATCTCAAGCATAAGGGCAATATTCATAAGCCATACTCATGGCGACCACGTGATAGGCATCGCCGGCTTGATAAGGACCCTTGCACTCAATAATAGAACAGAGCCCCTTCCTATTTTTGTGCCTAGCGGATATGAGCATGTTGTGAAAAACCTCATTACATTCGACAAGGCGCTCATAAAATACCCCATAATTATAAACGGTATTGGGAGGGGGAAGGTCTATGAAGAAGACGAGATAGAGGTCAGGGCATTTCCCCTTAATCACACAATCAGGTGCAATGGCTACGTCTTCGAGGAAAAGAGGAAAAGGCGCTTCATAAAGGAAAGGTGCGAAGAGCTTGGAATAAAGGGAAAGGAATACAGCATTCTTTCAAGGAGGGGATTCATAATAAAGAACGGGAGGAAAATAAGCATAAAGGATCTCACATACTTCCAGGAGGGAAGAAAGATTGTATATGCTACAGATACAAGGCCCTGCATATCTACAATCAGGGCGGCGCGCAATGCTGATATACTCATACACGAAGCGACTTTCACGGAGAAGGAGAAGGAGCTTGCCATTGAAAGAAAGCATTCTACGGCAAAAGAGGCTGCGATAATTGCGTCTAAAGCCCATGCAAAGATGCTTCTGCTCGTGCACATAAGCGCAAGATACAGGAGCACACTGCCCATAAAAAATGAGGCAAAGAGATTTTTTGAGAATGTGGTAGTTGCAAGAGACGGTTACCTTTTTGAGCTTGAAAAGAAGGGTAAAAAATAAAAGAAAGAAGGTCTAATAAAAAGAGAAAAGGAGGCATCGTCTAGTGGTAGGATGGCAGATTGACATTCTGCAGGCAGGAGTTCGATTCTCCTTGCCTCCAATTATGGTGTATTTATGGATTATGATGAAGCCAAGAAGGAAGAGGAGGAACTTATAAAAAAAGAGATAGGCAGGGAGGAGAAGGAGATAGAGAAAGAGATTAAAAAAGAAGAGAAGAAGATAGAAACAGAAATAAAAAAAGAGGAAGAGGAGGTAGAAAAGAAGCTCAGCAAGGAGGAAGAGCACATAGAGAAAGAGATCGGCGAGGGCAAGAAGAAGCGTTTTTCGCGCAATGATCTCATATTTCTTGCAGCCATATTGGTTATAATAGTAGTTACGCTCTATTTTAGGCTTCCCCTCCTCAAGTATCAAGGCTTCTACGAGCCTGATGGCTTCTACCACTATGCAGTAATAAAGGCTGCAATAAAAGACGGCTTCAGGGTGCCTGCCTACCTTAGTCTCTCCGGCTGGCCTGCGCATACTCCTGTGAGCGAGCCCCACGGGCTTTACTGGGTAACACTGCTTCCATATGCAATACTGCACAGCATCGATCCAAACATAAGCGTGTATACAATAATGAGGCTCGTGCCTCTTCTCTTTGGCCTGCTCGACGTATTTGGCGCTTACTATCTTGCAAGGTATCTGAGCAGGAACAGGTTCTTCGGAGTGCTTGTAATGCTCTTCGTTGCGCTCAGCCTCGGCGACGCTGCAAGGACTAGCGCACTCATCTATAGAGGCGACGGGTTTGTGACAATCTTCCTCATCGTTGCACTCATATTCTTCATAAAGGTTCTCAAAGAAGAAAACTTGAACAAAAGGATTGCTTATGCACTCCTTTCTGGCTTCTTCCTTAGCATATGCAATTATGTCTGGAACGGCGCGCCGTTTGCCACAGCCATTTATATCTTTGCATTTGCGACTGCTTCTATCTTTTCGTTTGCATTCAACAAGAAAAGCCTTCTAAGGAGGAGCGGCCTTCTTATAGTAAGCTTGATAGTCTGGTACATTTTTGTGAATATATACAAGTCTCTCCATTTCTTCATGAGCCAGACGTTTACGGGGACGCACTTCATCATACTTATCCTATTTATAGCACTCGGCTGGTATCTGGCTTATTACATACTTTCAAACATAAGTAAATACTACAAGATTGCGGCCAATGTGCAAAGGAGAATAGCATTAGCAATCCTCTTCCTTGCAGCTGCGATTATAATAATAGACGTTGCGATGCCTTCATTTGTATATGAGATATTTGTTGGAAATGGATTTACAGTGACAAACCCCAACTCGTTCGCTGGAACAATAGAAGAGCTCCAGCCGCCAACGCCCGGCTACCTTTTTGCAAGCTTCGGGGCTTTCCTCTTCACTACGCCGATGTCGATAATGATATACCTCTCTTCGATATACGGCCATATGCTTGCAATGTGGCTTATACTCCTGCTCTTCTTTGCCCCGTATTTCTTCATGCAGATTGAAAACGACAAGAATCTGCACACCGCTAAGGCTTACTTGAAGTTTGAAGTCAATGAGGCGATGCTCGTAATGATTTCATACTATGCAATAACAGCATATCTGCAAATACATGCTGTGAGATTCAACTCACTAATCTCCATACCTCTAGCGATATTGTCTGCCTATACAATCTATTGGCTCCTCGTATATTTCAAAGGCAGGAAGAAGATGTACCTTTATGTAGGTTATGGCGTCATCGCCGCCTTTGTGCTCTATACTATGGTTATAGACTACGAGTACTCGCTAACTCTTACACAGGCTGATGCAATAAATCCGATGTTCCTGCAGGCTCTTGACTGGGTAAGAAACAACACGCCAGCCAATTCTGTCTTCCTCACGCTCTGGCCCGACGGCTCTGTGATAGAGGGCTGGGCCAATAGGACGAGCGTAACGGACAGCGTAGGCTCGCAAAATGAAAGCAAGGCCGACCCGTTTGCGCTCTGGCTTTACAATTCAAGCCCCGATGGCCAATTCCTATTAAGCAACATAAACGGCAAGCCAGATTATCTTCTAGTCAGATCTACATGGCTTCTCGAAACACTTGGCATATTTGTAGAATCCGGAATGAACGCCTCGCTCGAAAAATATTACAGCTATATCGCGTTTACTAGCGCGCACGAAGCAATAAACAAAACTTTGGAGGAGTTTGTTTTCTCAAACAACATGATGCGCGAAAACACAATAATAGCCTTTGAAAACAACACCCAAAAGATCGCAAGCTACC